>JACCZX010000248.1 GCA_013695705.1 Burkholderiaceae bacterium
GGCCGTTCAACGTCACCAGTGCAACATTGCCGGCGGTGGAAAAGGTCGTCGCGGCCGAGGAGATGATGGTGCCCACCATCGTGCCGCCCCCTGCCGCATTAATCGTGGCAGAACTGCCTACGCGCCAGAATACGTTGCGCGCCTGCGCTCCATTGATCAGGATAACGTTGCGCGGCGCTCCCGGACCACCCACGGTCAGTGTGCTGGCCATCTGGAAGATCCACAAAGCATTCGTGTCCCCCAGTCCATCAAGCGTCAGATCCGATCCCGTGATCTGAAACGATCCGCCCGCAGCTTGGTAGACGCCCGGTGCCAGAGTGAGCCCGCCGAGCTGCCCGGCGCCAGGATCGGTGCCGCCCGGTCTTGAAGCGGGTGACTGGTTGTTAAAAGCCGTGTTCGCATCGGCCAAGGCTTGGGTAGCGATGGCAAACGTTCCAGCGTTCCCTCCGACACCCGCACCTCCCGGAGGTGGAGGCGCCGTGTACACACGCCCGTTCACCAACCCATTGTTCAGCGGCGTTGTCGTATAAAAATCGCCGACGGAATCGCGGAATCCGGTCACGAAGGTCGAAGCGCCCGTGGTCCCGATATCTCCATTGATCACCGTAAGCAACCCTTGGTTGGTGATCCCGGCGCCACCTCCAAATGCTCCGAACGGCGCAGCCGCACCCAGCGGGATCAGCGCTACCGAGGCTCCCGTCCTGAACGACCACACAAAGGCATTTACCAGCGCAAGGCCAGTGGTGTCCTGGGCTCCGGTTGTAATAGTCGCCGTGCAAGTTGTGCTGAACGGCAGGTTGGCCGCCGGCGAAAACGTCGCGGCGCGGCTCGCCGCAGCGTAAGAAACTGTCCCTGCCACCGGTGCCCCGGTGGGGCATGCCAGTAAAAAGGTTGCTGTGTTGATCGTCGCCGGCGCCATATCCTTGCTGAAGATAGCAACGACGCTGCTGTTGACGGCTACGCCGGTGACAATCGGCGTCGTGGCAGCAGGAACTGTGGCAATTACCGTGGGCGGCGCGCCGGGAGGGGTGCCCCCGGGACCGGTGCCGCCGGGACCGGTACCCACGGCACCGGTACCGAGGACGGGGTCTTGTCCTCCGCATCCTGCCCCCACTGCGCTCAGCAACACCGGGATCAACCATGTTAGGCAATTGGAATAGCTTTTGATTTTCTTCATTCACTTTCCTGTCAATGATGCGAAGACCGCGCGATTCCCTCGCACCGCCATGAACATTACCGAGTCGATTGATCAGGCTGTCCCACACGAAAAGGTTGGGCAATCCCGCCTATAGAGAAGATGCAGTAAAGCACCCTAGTCGATGCAATCGAGAACAATATGTGTGAACTTGTCAGGTCCGCAAATCGCGTCGGCCATCGTCACGTGGGCTGGCGCATTCGGCGCGGGTTGCAGATTGGCCTGGCTCGCGCCCAACGCTGCGGCATCGACGTCGGAGGGACATGCTGCGTGAACATTCAACGCAAACATGCTGAGGGACAGCGCAACGCTACGCAACTGTAGTTTCATCGCTCTCCCTTTCTTTTATTGGACGGCTCTAGTCGGCGCCGGCAATTGTGCGCATGAACGTCAGCGCGCAACGGCCGCCTCGGTCAGAGACGACAAAACCTTGCGAAGGTTTTCGACCACCGGGCATTGCGGCACACCGTGGCGCTGCGCAAGGAATGCCGGATCGTTGTAGCCGAGCCACACTTGAGCCGACGCGTCCTCCCACACCAGGGCTTTGAGCGGAAGATCGATGCCTGCCGATTGCGCGCATTCCATCAACGGCGTGCCGCCCTGCGGGTTGCCGAAGATCAAAACCTCGGTCGGGCGCAGCGTCTTGCCTACTTTCGCGGCGCCGGCGGCGTGATCGATGCGTGCGAAGACGATGAGGCCGCGCTGTTTGGCGAGCTCCTCGAAGCGGTTCAGCGTTTCCTTTGCACCATGCGCACTCTTGACCGCAATCAATCCGTCCGCGGCAGTGGCGAGCGATGAAAGTGAAACGAGAAAGGCGAGGAGTAAAGATTTCGAAGTACTCATTAAAGACTCCTTCAGTTATCTGCACCGAACCGTCTCGTCCGCGCCTTAGGCATCTTGCCGGTACCTACTGGAACCGTGCGGCGCGGACCTGAACTCCGGCAGCAACTCCGCTCGCGAAGACAACTTCGCCAAAGTCGGGTAGTTGCCGGCCGGGACGACTTCCGGCAGCGTCATTTGCGTAAAGTGCCACGTAACGGCTGCGGTAACTCCTGCTTGCGTAATCGTGGCGCTGGTGACTGCGAGCGGCGCACGCTGAACTTCGGATTCGAGCACCGCATAGGCAGCCAGGAGCTGCCCCGTGACTCTATCCACCCACGGTTGATGAAGCTTCTCGGCAGGCCGAACGTTCCGTTCGTAGATGATCTGGACGTTCTTCTCGCAGGCGGCAAGCGAGAGTCCGATCATATGCAGCGTGTGCTGTAGCTCCCGAACATCGGCCGGCATCAGACTCTTGCGCGGCGCCGCGAGTGCCTCGGCGTACTCGAGGATCAGCGTTGAATCCATCAAGACCTCGCCGTCATCGCAGACGAGCGATGGCGCCTTGACGACGGGGTTGATCTGCTGGAACTGCGCAAACGTTCTGAAGACGGAGAGGGAACGGTGCTCGAAGCGAACACCCAGAAGTTGCAGCGAGATCGCCACCCGGCGCACGTACGGCGAATCAAGCATTCCGATCAGCTGCACGGTTTGTCCTTATCCATCTCCGCGACGAGCCATACCACTCTGGCTTTCGCCTGCGCGAACGCGTCGTCTTCGGTTTCGAAAATCAGAGTCGAATAGTGCTGGAGCGGAAACCATCCTCTTTGATCCTCGTGGTCCCGACGGTATTCCTCGAAGCCGAATGTGCCGTCGGAACGCACAAAGATATCGACGCAATGAGTCGCTGTCGGATCTTCGAGAGATCTTAAGACCTTGGTGGACACCGAAACTCAGCTCATGCCCTATGCCAACTTGGCGAGAACCCCGTTCATTTCTTCTCTGGAGAAAGCTCGCATCGTCTGGGTTCGAACGTTACCCCCGCCACCGATGGCCAATCCAAGCGCGGTGATAGACGCATCATCCGGCGCATCGAATATTGCAACGACATCGTAGCTTCCCAGCGTCCAGTAAAACTCCTTGGCGGTAACTCCGAATTTTTTTGCCAGTTCCTTTACCGCGTCGGCTCGCTTCGCGGTGTCTTTGACACTGCGGACGCCCTGATCCGTGAAACTTGTGAGCACAATGTAAGTTGCCATGTTGATTCCTCCTGACAGTGTTTGAGGCCAGTGAAACGACTGTTGATGGCGGCACGGCCTCGATGTGCCCACCTACGGGACGTTACTGCCCTGTCTTTGCCACAACGGCGCGCATAGGCGCTTCATTGACGTTCAACTGAAACACGTCGGGCCGGCTGTAGTGACCAACGACGTCGAAGTCGAATTTTCCGCGGCCGATTTCTCCGAGATCAAGCGTCGCAGTCAGGATGGTCTCGCCATCAAAATGAGGTCCTGCGAGCACCTTGCCCAACGGGCTGACGATCGCGCTACCGCCACGCATTAGGATCGAATCCGGCGAATCGCCAAGAGACACGCGCACGCTGCTCGGAAAATCCTTCTTGCGGAGAAACTGGCAAGCAGTCATTACGAAACATCGTCCCTCGAGCGCGACGTGCTGCATCGATGCCAGCCACGTGTCCCTGTCGTCTGCCGTGGGGGCACAGTACAACGCGACGTTCTTCGAATACATCGCCATGCGCAGCATCGGCATGTAGTTTTCCCAGCAGATCACCGAACCGATCGGACCATAGGGACTATCGATGACAGTCAAGGTTGAACCATCGCCGAACCCCCAGATCATTCGCTCCAACGCGGTTGGCATCAGCTTGCGATGTTTACCGAGCAGCCGGCCATCCGGACCGAAGAAGAGAACCGTGCAGTAGCACGTCCCCAGCTCGCGCTCGATCACCCCC
>JACCZX010000157.1 GCA_013695705.1 Burkholderiaceae bacterium
CCCCTGGCCCGGGGCGGGGGGCGGGGGTGGGGGGCTTGGTCATGGGCAGCTGCCCAAGGTGGCCGACTCCGGACGCGCAGCTACGCTGTGCGTCTGGGGATTGTCGGCCACCTTGGGCAATACCGAACACGCGATGCAAGTGCTGCTCAATCGCGATGACGGTGTGCTGGTGCAAGGCAGGATCGAAAAGACGTTGCTGGTTGACACGTTGCTCCCCGAACAGCCCGGGCGTTTTCCGTGGGGCGGGCATCTCGGTATCAAAATGGTGCCGCCGGTCGTAGCCGAAATCGCATCGTCCACGACCACGTTGATCTTCACCAACACTCGCTCGCAGGCCGAGCTTTGGTATCGGGCGATTCTCGAAGCAAAACCGCAGTGGGCCGGGCTGATCGCGTTGCATCACGGCTCGCTGGCGCGCGAGGTACGCGACTGGGTCGAGCTTGGCCTGAAGGAGGGTCGGCTGAAGGCGGTGGTGGCGACCTCGAGTCTTGATCTCGGTGTTGATTTTCTGCCGGTTGAGCGGGTGCTGCAGATTGGCAGCGCAAAGGGCGTCGCGCGTCTGCTGCAGCGTGCCGGCCGAAGCGGGCACGCGCCGGGACGCGCATCGCGCGTGACCCTGGTGCCGACCAACACGCTGGAGCTGGTCGAGGCGGCCGCTGCCAGAAGCGCACTGCGCGAAGGCCGCATCGAATCGCGGCGCGCGCCCGAGCGTCCGCTCGACGTGCTGGTGCAGCACCTGGTGACGATCGCGCTCGGTACCGGATTTGTCGAACACGAATTGCTGGCCGAGGTGCGTGATACGTGGAGCTATCGCGCTCTGACGGATGACGACTGGAACTGGGCGCTCGACTTTGTCGGTCGCGGCGGCGAAGCGCTGCGTGCGTATCCGGACTATCAACGCGTAAGCCGCGACGCGGAAGGCATTTATCGCGTCGACAACGCACGCATCGGGCAGCGCCACCGGATGTCGATTGGCACCATCGTGTCCGATGCAGCGATGCTGGTGAAGATGATGAACGGCCGTGACGTCGGCGTGATGGAGGAATCGTTTATCAGCCGGCTGCGAAAAGGCGATACGTTTTTGTTCGGGGGCCGCATCCTCGAACTGGTGCGGGTGCACGAGATGACAGCCTATGTGCGGCCGGCAAAGAACCGCAGCGGTGCGGTACCACGCTGGCAAGGCGGCAAGATGCCGCTGTCGAATGAAATGGCCGACGCCGCGCTGCGCGAGCTCGAAGGCGCGCTCGCTGGGAACTACGACGCGCCCGAGATGAAGCTGGCGCGCCCGCTGATCGAGCTGCAGGCCAAGTGGTCGAGGGTGCCAACGCGCGCCACGCTGGTCGTTGAATCGATGCGCTCGCGCGAAGGGCGACATCTGTTCGTGTACCCATTTGCAGGCCGCAACGTGCACGTTGGTCTTGGTTCGCTGTTGGCCTACCGCATCGGCCAGGGAACGCCGTCGACATTTTCAATTTCGATGAACGACTATGGCTTCGAGCTGCTGTCGCCGGTCGATATCGACTGGATGGGCGCATGGCAGGCGCGATCTAGTCAGCTACTGAGCTCGGAGAATCTGCTGGAAGACGTTCTGGCGAGCCTGAACGCCGGCGAGTTGGCGCTGCGGCGCTTTCGCGAGGTGGCGCGCATTTCGGGGCTTATTTTTCAGGGATACCCCGGCGCTCCCAAGTCGGTCAAGCAATTGCAGGCCAGCTCTGGCTTGTTCTACGAGGTCTTCCGCAAATACGACGCCGGCAACAAGCTGCTGGCGCAAGCCGAGCGCGAGGTCCTCGAACAGGAGCTCGACATAGAGCGCCTGCGCGCCGCGCTCGATCGGATGCGGGGGCAGCACATCGTTTATCGGCTCCTTGCGCGCCCCACGCCGTTTGCGTTTCCGCTGATGATCGAGCGGCTACGCGAACAGGTGACCACCGAGAAGCTGGGGGCGCGCATTGAGCGCATGTTGGCCGATCTGGAAAGGGCGGCGGCCGCCGCGTAAATGGGCATACCAGATGTTGTGTCAAACCGGTTAGATCGCCTATTTCTTGTATACCTTTCGTGCGCGCCGCGTCGTCGATAAGGATGCTGTCAGAGGGAGAAACGCGTTGCGCACCTGCAATTCTCCTCTGGAAAATCATTTTTTAGCTTGTATTTCACTCTGATTCGCTTAGGATCGCGCTCACGCAACGAGAGTGCTCTCAATAAATTTTTTGAGCGAGAACCCTGTCGCTGTCATCCAAACCGATAAGGAGAGAACTAAATGGCAATGAAGAAAGCGAAAAAAGCGGCGAAAAAAGCGCCGGCGAAAAAAGCGTCTGCGAAAAAAACGTCAGCGAAGAAAACCGGAACCACGGCGAAGAAAGCAGTAAAAAAAGCGCCGGCAAAAAAGGCTGCGAAGACCAAATCCACGCGCAAGCCAAACGCTGCATTTATGCGCCCATTGATGCCAAGTGGCCCGCTGGCCGCGATCATTGGCTCAACGCCAATGCCGCGCACTGAAGTCACCAGCCAGATCTGGAAATACATCAAGAAGAACGACCTGCAGGACAAGGCCAATCGCCGCATGATCAATGCAGACGACAAGCTGCGGCCGCTGTTCGGTAAAGCGCAGGCGTCGATGTTCGAGCTGACAAAGTACGTCAGCAAGCATTTGAAGTAAGCACGTCAAATGGTGTGCCGGCCCAGGCGGCCGGGCGCACAACTCCGGGATAGGCAACGTGCGCGTTGCCTTTTCTTTTGGCGTGCTCCGCTTTAGGAGCGAGCGGTAGCGGTCGTCGGTTGACTCTTGCCAACTTCCCGCTGAGCGCGTGCTACCGCTTCGGCGCCGCACGCCGATGGCGCGGATTGCTCGTAACGCGGTTGCTTTATCGCCGCGGGCTCGAGCGCGGTTCCCGGTGTCGCTTCGATAAGGGACAGAGCGACAAGGATCACGAGAGCTGCGGCTGCCCGCGTCGGGAAGCCGTGCGGACTCTCGCGCCCGAGCCCGTGATCGTGCTCGTACTGTCCCTGCAACGTCATTTCGTTCTCCATGAAACCATGCGTTCCGATGGGCAGACGATAGGCAACGAACGATCAAACTTGAATGGAATGATCA
>JACCZX010000158.1 GCA_013695705.1 Burkholderiaceae bacterium
CGCCCTCGTGTCGATCGTGGTGCTGGTGGGCGTGGTCGGCTACTTCGCGATTCCGGCGGCGGCGCGCTGGGGAATCGAGACCGTCGCGTCGCGCGAAATTGGCCGCAGTGTGCGGGTCGATTCGATCCGCGCAAATCCGTACACGATGCGCTTGACCATCAACGGCCTCACCGTCGATGGGGCACCGGGAGAAGCGGCGCCGTTGTTGACGGTTCAGCAGACCACCGTCAACGCATCGATTTCTTCGTTACTGCGGCTGGCACCGATCATCGATGCGGTGTCGATCAACGGGATCGCCGCCAACATCGTCCGGCTTGAAGCGCAGCGCTTTAACTTCGACGACATCATCGAGCGCCTGCGCGCCAAGCCGAAGACTGACGACGAGCCGGCGCGCTTCGCGGTCCACAACATTGAGGTCGCCGACAGCAGTGTTCAATTCGATGACCGCGTCGGCGGCCGCAAACATGCGGTGACCGATATCGCGATCGGCATTCCGTTTATCTCAAACCTGCCGGTGGATGCTGAAGTCAAGGTGCTGCCGGCGTTTTCCGCCCGCATCAACGGCTCGCCGCTGGTGCTCAAAGGCGAAACGCGGCCGTTTCATCAGACGCTTGAATCATCGATCGACCTGAAAGTCTCCGCGCTCGACATTGCGAAGTACCTGTCATTCGCGCCGGTCCGCCTCAACTTCAACGTCGATCAGGGCGCGCTCGATACCGATTTGCGCATCGCGTTCCGGCGCGCCGTCGCTGCGACGGCGGAGCAGAAAGCCGCGCCCGCACAAACGTTGATCTCCGGCGTCGTGGCCATCAGCAACTTTGGATTGTCGGAGAAAAGCCCCGGCACGCGGCTGCTGGGTTTCAAGACACTGCGCGTAATGATTGATCAACTCGATCCGTTCGCGCGCCGTGCGGTCATTGGTGATGTGCAACTGGACGGCGCCGATCTGTCCGTGGTTCGCTCTGCTGCGGGCGAACTCAACTGGATCCGCTTTGGGAGCCAGGCGCTGGGCGGCGCACCGGCGCAAAGTAAGCCAGCGCCGGAAGCGCCCACCCAGTCAACCACACCCGCGTTCGCGTTGACGCTGAAACACGCGGCACTGAACGGTGGCCGCGTCGATTTTGTTGACGAAACTGTCAGCTTCAGGCAGGAAGTCATCAACATCGCAGCGGAGGCAAGCGCGCTCAGTAACACGCCCAACACGCGCGGAGCGGTGCGCGTTGCAGCCGACCTGAAAGACAACGGTTCCGTTTCACTCGATGGCGAACTCGGCATCGCCCCGCTGGCCGGTCGCCTCAAGTACGGCGCCAAGGACGTCAAGCTGCGCGCCGCCGCGCGCTACCTCGCGAATCTGATCGACGCCACGGTCGATGGCAGCAGCGATGTCAGTGGTCTACTGGAGATCGCGTCGAGCGAGTATGGCCTGCAGCTTGCGCTGCGCGAAGTTGCAGTGGTCGGCACCGGCATCAGCGTGCACGGGCCGGCGTCACAAGGTGCGGCGCTGGACATCGCCCGATTCGCGATAGAAGGCGGTGAGATCGATCTGGTGCGCCGCGCGATGACGTTCACCAAAGTTTCGCTTGATGCTCCACGCGCGCTGGTCAGGCGGCTCCCCGACGGCACGATCAACTGGTCGCGAGTGCCCAAGCGGCCTGCAGCGAGTGACACGCGTGACACCCCTCGGGCGACGCCACCTTCAGCGCCGTCACCGTGGTCGATTGCTGTTCGTGAAGCCGAGCTTGCGCGCGGCGACGTGCAATTCGAAGACCGGGCCACCGAACCTGCGGTCAAGCTGCGCGCTTCGGCGATCGCAGGCACCGTCCGCAATATTGTCGGCGACGGGTCCGAGCCGGCAGAGTTTGCGTTGCGAACGAGGTTCGGCAGTGGCGGAACGCTTGCCGTCAATGGAAACGCACGCTGGGACGCACCCAGCGCCAACGTGCGCGTTGATGCGCGCAATCTCGATGTGGCCGCGCTGCGCCCATACGTGGCCGCGCGGCTGAATGGCGTTTTGGCCAGTGCGGAAGTGTCGGGCAAGGGCACGCTGACCGTCAGCAAACCCAAGGCTGACGCTGTCTTGCGCGCCGCCTACTCCGGCAGTGCGCGCCTGTCGAATTTCCACGCGCTTGATGGCGCGTCGAACGACCTGCTTAGGTGGCAGGCGCTCGATATCGACAAGCTGGCGGTCAAGGTCGGCGAAGCGCCGCCGGTGGTCGACCTCGGCAAGATCACCCTGAACGATTTCTTTGCACGCGTGATCGTGTCCGAGCAGGGGCGATTGAATCTGCTCGACGTGGTGAAGCGCGACGCCACGCCGGCAAGCGCGACGGCGCCTCCTGCGGCGCCCGCCACTGAGG
>JACCZX010000293.1 GCA_013695705.1 Burkholderiaceae bacterium
GACGATCCGCGCGATGCGGATGAAGTGCTGGTGCGTGCAGTGGCGGCGATTGCAACGGCAGGAGTGTTGCCGGATTGGTGGAAGCTGCCCGCTCCGATCAGTTCACAAGGCTGGAAGCGGCTCGACATAGTGATTCGCAACGCGGACTCGCTATGCCGCGGCGTGCTGGTGCTTGGGTTGGATGCGCCGATCGACGAGTTGGCCGATCAGCTCGCTGACGCAGCCGCGCAGCCGTTGTGCCGCGGCTTCGCCGTCGGTCGCACGATATTCGGCGAGACCGCGCGCGCATGGTTTACGGGTGAGGTCGACGACGACGCTGCAATCGACGTGATCTCGCAGCGCTACTTGCGCCTGGTGCGGCGTTTCGCCGATGCCCGCCAGGCAACTCGAACGCAAGCGCTGCCGGCGCTCGTTTCAATCAACGGTTAAACGGACAAGGGAAAAATGGAACGCATCGGATTCGTCGGCATCGGCTTGATGGGCCACGGCATGGCAAAGAACCTGCTCGCCAAAGGTCATTCACTGGCATTCAGGGTGCACAGGAATCGGGCCAACCTGGCTGATCTGGTCGCCGCCGGTGCCGCGGAAGTCAGCGACACGCGCGCGCTGGTCGCGGCGAGCGACATCATCTTCTTTTGCGTAACCGGCTCCCCGCAGGTGGAAGAAATCATTTACGGCGCCGACGGTCTTCTCGCGGGCGTGCGCGACGGCATGATGGTCGTCGATTGCTCAACCAGCGAGCCGGATTCGACCGCAAAGATTCGCGCCGACCTTGCGAAAAAAGGAGTGACGTACGTTGATGCGCCGCTGGCGCGCACACCGAAAGAGGCCGAAGAGGGACGGTTGAACACGATGGTCGGCGCCGATTCCGCAAGTTTTGAACGCCTGCAGCCGGTAATGAAGGCTTTTTGCGAGAACGTCATCCACGTCGGCCCGCCAGGCCATGGCCATGTGTTGAAGCTGGTCAACAACTTCCTTGCGCTCTCGATCGCAACCAGCACCGCTGAAGCGTTTGCCATCGCCGCAAAGAGCGGACTGTCTCTGCGCAAGCTGCTCGAGGTCATCAGCGCTGGCGGGGTCAACTCCGGCGTATTTCAGATGATTGCGAGCAAGGCCGTCGACGGCGATCTGGCAGGGATGAAATTCACCATCGCGAACGGCCGCAAGGACATGAGCTACTACACGCACCTGGCCGAGTCGCATAACGCACCGTGCTATGTCGGCGAAGCAGTGCATCAGTCTTTGGTGCAGGCGGCAGCGCTCGGACTTGGCGAGCGCTTCATCCCCTCGTTGCTCGAGGCGCAAGAGAAGTTAAACGGTATCAAGATCGTTCCGCGCTAATCATCACGACGTCCGCGCGCGCGAGCGAACGACACACAGGACGCACAGGAGACGACAATGAAACGACGGACTCAAAAGGAACAGAAACAGCAGAAACAACCGGTGCGGCCAACGGCCAGCACAATCAGCCGTCGTCGCCTGCTGAAGGCGAGTGCGCTGAGCGCCGCGACCGCCGGGCTTTACGGAGTCGCGCCGTTCTTCGGCCCGTGGAAACACAATCATGTGTGGTCACAGACCGCGCAGAAAAAACCGCTGGTGCTCGGCCTGACGATGGACGCGAGCGGTCAATACGCGGCCAGTGGCAGCGACGAGCGGCTCGGCGCGATGTTGGCGATCAAGGAGTTCAACGACAAGGGTGGAGTACTCGGCCGGCCCATCGAGCACATCCATATCGACACGGAGACCACACCGGCCACCGGTTCGCGCGTAGCCGAGCGCATGATCACGCGCAACAACGTGGCCTTTTTGATCGGCGCGCTGCACTCGGGTGTGGCCAACGCGATTTCGCAAGTGGCGCAGAAATACGGTGTCGTTTACATGAACACCAACTCAAGCTCGCCCACCGAGGCCGGCCAGAACTGCCATCGCACCAAGTTCGTGTGGGACGGCAACGGCAGCAACTTCGCACAGGCGATCGTCAAGAACGCGATCAAGGTCAACGGCAACAACTGGGTGCTGGTGACCAACGACTATGTGTGGGGACACGACACGTCGAAAGCGACGCGCCAATTGGTCGAGGCGCAGGGCGGAAAAATCATCGGTGAAATTCTGGTGCCGCAGAACACGCGCGACTTCACGTCGTACCTGTTGCGGCTACAGCAGTTGAAGCCCGATGTCGTAGCAGCGGCGGTCGGCGGCGACGATCAGAAGTCGATGCGCCAGCAGGTCATCCAGGCCGGGTTACATAAACGCATGGCGTGGATCAACAATCAGCAAGACTGGCCCGACGTATACGGGCTCGGCCCCGACGCGATGTTCGGTGTGTTCGGCACCACGTGGTACTACCGGCTCGACCTGCCGGGAGTCAAGGAATTCGTCGCGCAGTATCAGAAGACATTCCCGGGCATGGCGATCCGAGTGCCGGGCAACGTCTACTACAACGGCTACATGGCGACGCGCGAATTGCTGCGCGCGTGCGAGCGCGCCGGCAGCACCAACAACATCGCCGTGATCAAGCAGCTTGAGGGTTTGAAGGTCAGCGCGCGCGATCGCATGCAGCACTTCGATGCGTACATGAACCCGGCCACGCATCAGATGCAGCAGACGATTTACATGGCGAGCTACAACGACACGCCGGCGGAGAAAGACGATATCTTCAAGATCATGTCGTGGGTGCCGCCCGCGGAAGTCGAGGACAAGGCGGCGGTCGGTGCATGCAAGCTCGAGTCGTACGAGGCCACGCCGTCGTACGAGCAATAGGCTCGGTGGGTGACGGTGCACTAACGCGCCGTCACCGCTATGCCTATCCATAGCTGATGCTCGCCACACTCGCGCCACATCTCGTTAACGGCATCGCACTCGGATTGCTGTTCGCGCTGCTCGCGCTCGGCTTCATGTTGATCGTCGGTCTGATGGAAACGATCAACCTGGCGCATGGGTCGTTCTTTGCACTCGGCGCCTACGTGGCGCTGATGATCGTCGCACCACCGCTGCCTCCCGAGACGGCGGCAGACTGGCTAGCGCTGCCGCTTGCGGTGCGCTACGGAATTGCGCTGCTGCTGGCACCGGCAATCGTCGGTGTGTTCGGCATGGTGCTCGAACTCGCGCTGCGGCGCACATACGGCAAGGATCCGCTGTACGCACTGTTGTTGACCTTCGGCGCGGCGATCGTGATCGAAGAGGCGATTCGCGCGATATGGGGTTCCCGCGAGCGCGTACTGCCGACGCCGGAGGCGCTGCAAGGCTCGGTCGTCATCGGCGAGCTGCTGTTCGCGCGCTATCGGTTCTACGCCGCCGGCGCCGCCGCGCTGGCGATCGGCGCGCTCTGGCTCTTCATCGAGCGCACCTCTTACGGAGCAAAGATCAAGGCCGGTTCGTACGACAGCGAAATGATTCGCGCGCTCGGCATCAACCTGACGCAGCTGCGGCTCGGCGTGTTCGCGCTCGGCGTCGCGCTCGCCGCACTGGCCGGCATCGTGCTGGCGCCGATCTGGGGCGTGCGTCCGCAGGTCGGCGTCGACGCCGTCGTGCCGGCGTTCCTGATTATCGTGTTGGGCGGCGTCGGCAGCTTCTGGGGTGCCGTGGCGGCCGGACTTCTGGTCGGCATGGTGGTCGGACTGACCGGCGCATTTGCCGGCGACTGGGCAATCGTCTCGATGTACATCCTGTTCATCGTGGTCGTGACGTTTCGCGCACGCGGTCTGGCGGGCAAGAAAAGCGTGCTCGATGTCTGAGTTGGCGGGCCGCGTCGCTATCGTCACAGGCGCGGCAGGACCAATGGGGTTGGCGGCGGCACACGCTCTCGCTGCTGCCGGCTGCCGTGTTGCGATGGTCGATCTGGCCGAAGCGCGGCTCGAACGCGCAACAAGTGAAGTCGCCGACAGCGTTGCGTTCGCGGCAGACCTGACTTCGATCGCAAGCATCTCGGCGCTCGTCGGCCGCATCGAGTCGCGCTTGGGTGGCGTCAGCATCCTGCTCAACAACGCCGGCGTACTGTCGAACACGAAATCGCAGGCGACTGACGAAAGCGAATGGCGTCGCGTGCTCGCCATCAACCTCGACGCCGCGTTCTTCCTCGCGCGTGCAGTGGTCCCGGCAATGAAGCGACTTCACTGGGGCCGCATCATCAACACGACTTCGCTGGCCGCAAAAACCGGTGGATTGACAGCGGGCACTGCCTACGCGGTATCCAAGGGCGCGCTGAGCGCGATGACATTCTCGCTCGCACGCGAGCTCGCCGCCGACGGTGTGACGGTCAACGGCATCGCCCCGGCGTATGTGCGCACGCCGATGATCACCGAAGGATTGACCGAAGTGCAGCGCAAGGCGCTGCTCGCGATGATTCCAGTGGGCCGCTTCTGCGAGCCCGAAGAATTCGCACACGTCGTACGCTTCCTCGCTTCGCCGCTGTCGGGTTTCATTACCGGAGAAATCATCGACATCAACGGCGGCTTGCTGATGGATTGATGAATGACGAATGAAGTCGATTACTCACGCGAGCTCGCCGCGCAGTTTCGGCTCGACGGTCTGGTGGCGTTCGTGCCCGGCGGCTACGGAGGCATCGGTGAAGCAATCTGCTGGGGGCTCGCACTGGCGGGTGCGATTCCCGTTATCGTCGGGCGCAGCGCAGAGAAAGCCAATACTCTGGCCACTGCGATCCGCAACGCCGGCCTGCGCGTCGATGTTGCCGTCGCCGATGCGGAAGACCTCGAGTCGATGCGTTCTGCCGTCGACCACACTCACGGCCAGCATGGTCGGCTCGATTTGCTGGTCAACTGCATCGGCATTCAACGTGAAGAACTGCTCGCCGATGTCAGCGAAGAAAAATTCGACGAGATCTATCGCGTCAACGTGAAAGCGGCGATGTTCGTCGCGCAAGCGTGCGCGCGCCATCAGGTGGCCGGCGGGCGCGGCGGCGCGCAGATCCATTTGTTGTCGGTGCGCGCGCAGCTCGCGATGCGCGGGCGCGGCTATTCGGCGTACTGCGCCACCAAGGGTGCTTTGGTGATGCTGATCAAGCAGCACGCGTCCGAGCTCGCGCCGCACGGCATTCGCGTCAACGGCGTCGCCCCGACAGTGGTCGCGACCAAGATGGGCCAGCACTGGCTCGACAACGAAACGACCCGCCGCTATTTGCTGGATCGAATTCCGTTAGGCCGCGTCGCCGAGCCGAAGGATGTCGTCGGACCCGTGATCTTTCTTTGCGCGCCGGCCGCCAGTTTCATGACCGGGCAAGTGCTGTACGTCGACGGCGGCATTACCGCCAGCCAGTAGCTACTGTTCCGTCCGCGCGAGCATCCGTTTCGTCTTGACGATCGCCGACTCGTCCTGTGCGCGCACGCCGCGGCGCAACGCGCGTTCGATCATGCCGATGGCGCGTGCGGAAGATCGGCAATCAGCCGCTTGAGTGCGGCGTAGTCGGCCGGCTTGACCAAATGGCCGTTGAATCCGGCCTCTTCGCAGCGGCGCTTGACGTCTTCCTGTCCCCACCCGGTCAGCGCGATCAAAACGATGTCTTTGTTAGGCGAGCGCTTGCGGATTTCACGCGCAGCGTCGTAGCCGTTCAATTTCGGCATACCGAGGTCGAGCACGACCAGCTCCGGATCGAAGCCCGACATCGCGTCGACCGCCGCCCGACCATCGAGCGCCGTGCGCACTTCGTTGCCGTCGATCGACAACAGCATGGCCAGGCTTTCAACCGAGTCTTCGTTGTCGTCCGCCACCAGAATGCGGCGCTTGCCATTTGCTGCGCGGCCCTTACTCGCGTCCTCAACCGCGGCCCCGGATGATGCAGGAGACTGCGCTTGCTCGCGGGAAATCGGCAAGCGCACGATGAACTCGCTGCCGGCGCCCGCCACGCCGCTGCTATGGGCTTCCAGTGTGCCGCCGTGCATTTCGACGATGCGCTGCGCCAGTGCTAGGCCGATACCCAGTCCGCTGCGCGATCGCTCCAGTGAGCGGTCAACCTGCACGAACATCTGAAAAACGTGCGGCAGCATTTGCGGCTCGATACCGACTCCGGTGTCCTTGATCGATATCGCCACCTTCCCTGCCTGCCGCTGCGCCGTCACCTGGATGTGGCCTCCGTGCTCGGTGTATTTGGCCGCGTTGTTCAACAGGTTGGACAGAACCTGCGCCAGTCGAACCGCATCGGCCTGAACGAACACTGGATCTTCGGGTACCGAAATGACGAGCCGGTGATGCGCGGCGTCGATCGCCGGCTGGCTGGTTTCAAGCGCGCTCAGCACAACGCTGCCGACGTCAATTCGCTCCGTGCGCAGATCGATCTTGCCCATGTTGATGCGGCTGATGTCAAGCAGATCGTCAACCAACCGCGTCAGATGCCGCGCCTGGCGCTCGATTACGGAGATCGCCGATTTCAGCTGCGCCTGCTGCGGATCAACCAGATGCATGATCTGAGCCGCATTGCGAATCGGGGCGAGCGGGTTGCGCAATTCGTGCGCCAGTATCGCGAGAAATTCGTCCTTGCGCGCGTCGGCTTGTCGCTGCGCCTGTTCGGCGTCGCGGCGTACGGTGACGTCGAGCGCCACCGCCATGATGCTGCGCACGTGGCCGTCGGCGTCGCGCATACCCGCGAAGCTATGGCTGACCCAGACTTCCGCGTCGTCCTTGCGCAAGGTGCGCTGTTCCAAGACATAATCCGCGCCGCCTGCCACCAGCCGGTTAAATTGTTCCGCCGACTCTCGCAGATGGTCTGGGTGCGCAATCTCGTGCACCGTTTTCTGCAACAACTCGGCCTCGCTGTAAGCAGTAATCTGACAGTAGTGCTGGTTGGCGCGCGTGATGCGCCCCTGCAGATCGTATTCGACGATGCCGGCGTTGCTTTGGTTGACCAGCATCCGCAAGCGTTCGTTGC
>JACCZX010000306.1 GCA_013695705.1 Burkholderiaceae bacterium
TGGGGGTGTCGTCGCCGGGGAAGTCGTATTTGCTGAGCAGCTCGCGCACTTCGATCTCGACTAATTCGAGCAGCTCGGCGTCGTCGACCATGTCGACTTTGTTCATGTACACGATGATGTAGGGCACGCCGACCTGGCGCGCGAGCAGGATGTGTTCGCGGGTCTGCGGCATCGGGCCATCGGCCGCACTCACCACCAGAATCGCACCATCCATCTGGGCCGCACCGGTGATCATGTTCTTGATGTAGTCGGCGTGCCCGGGGCAGTCGACGTGGGCGTAGTGCCGATTGGCGGTCTCGTATTCGACGTGGGCGGTGTTGATGGTGATGCCGCGCGCTTTTTCTTCGGGCGCAGCGTCAATCTGGTCGTACGCGCGCGCCTCCCCGCCGTACTTGGCAGCCAGCACGCTGGTAATGGCCGCCGTTAACGTGGTCTTGCCATGATCAACGTGACCAATCGTGCCCACATTGACGTGCGGCTTGTTGCGTTCGAATTTGCCCTTCGCCATCTGCTAACTCCTGACTGCTTCTTCTTTCAATTTGGTGCCCATGACGCGGATCGAACGCGTGACCTCTCCCTTACCAAGGGAGTGCTCTACCACTGAGCCACATGGGCTTCTCGTGATACCCGATCGAATCGCGTCTGCTTTGTTGCTCACCCTCGCCGTACATCCGAGTACTGTCTTCAGGTTTGCGTCGCGCATACGCGGTCCGCTAAGCGACACGGTTGTTGTTTTCGTACAGTGCGTTGTTCCTCTTGTCTAGACTTGGAGCGGGTGAAGGGAATCGAACCCTCGTCGTAAGCTTGGAAGGCTTCTGCTCTACCATTGAGCTACACCCGCCGCCGAATACTTACTCATCCGCATCCGCGCTCGTCCGTTCGCTGTGGAGAATTACGGTGGTGGAGGAGGTTGGATTCGAACCAACGTAGGCGTAAGCCAACAGATTTACAGTCTGCCCCCTTTAACCACTCGGGCACCCCTCCGCGGCGAACCGCAAATTATGATTGCGGAACAAAGGCTTGTCAAACGAACGACAAGTCAATCCTGTGAGCGCTGGCTCGATAAAAAGGCAAAGCCACCTCAAAACTACATATTGGATGTAAGCGATCACTTACGCATAAACTCGTTGCCGCTGTGGCCGACTGACCTCTAGAGCGGCGGCTCAATTTCCTTGTGAGCGATCGAATAAGCAGCATAATTGTGCGATGCACAACACCTTTGCTTCCGCGGGCGAGGAGCCGCTCGTAGCACAACTTGGTGCCCACCATCGCAATCGCGTGCTCAAGCACCTGCGATCCCTTTCTCTGCATGATCTTCGGCTTCGTTTCGGTTATGCAATAACCGACGAAGCGCTGCAGCGATATGTTAGGAGGCTTCACTTCAGCCGCGATGCGTTGTTTGGCATTTTTGACGAAGCAGCGCAGATCGTCGCGCTCGGACATCTTGGCTTCGACCAAGGTGCGCGGGCAAAAACAACGGCTGAGTTTGGCGTATCGGTGTTGCCGCAAATGCAACGGCAGGGATTCGGCACGCGCCTGCTGCAGCGCGCCGCGATGCACGCACGCAATCGCGGTGCAACGCAATTGATGATGACGTACGTTGCTGAAAATGATGCGTTAAGACGCATGGCGCTGCGCGCCGGCATGAAGTTGGCGCACGATCACCATGAGCCACGCGCCTTTTTAAATCTTCAACCCCCGACCGCTGCATCCCTGATGGATGAAACTTTCTCCGAAATGCTGGCGGCTATCGATCTCGGCTTCCGTGTTGCAAATGCGGACGTGGCGACGCACCGAATTACATCTGCTTAAAAAGGTGCGTGTAGTTGCGGCTGACCTCAAGCTTCTCGTTATGACCCTTGATCAGCACCAACTGACGCCCGCGGAAATCTCGAGTGACACCGGCGATCGCCTTTGCATTGACGATCGTGCCACGGTGAATTTGCCAGAACTGTTCGGGGTCGAGCTCGTCGATCAATTCCCTGATCGGCTTGCGAATCAGCGCTTCGAACGATTCCGTCTGCACTCGGGTGTATTTTTCGTCGGAGGTAAAAAACAAAACTTCGGCTGCCGGAATCAGGCGTAATTGCTGGCCGACGCTCGCTTGAATCCATTGCAAATGCCCGCGCTCTGGTCCTTTGGCATTCCCCGCCTCAAGCTTCGCACTTAACTGACTTAGCAGCCCTCCGAGGTCGACCGGTTTCGAACCGAGCCGCTTTTGCAAGCGCGCGACGGTCATCGCTAGGCGCTCCACTTCCGCCGGTTTCAGAAGGTAGTCGACAGCGCCATGCTCGAACGCGTCGACCGCGTATTCGTTGTAGGCCGTAATGAAAACGACATGGCAGGCGTCGCCGATTTCGCGCGCAGCTTCGAGGCCCGTCATTCCCGGCATGCGAATATCGAGAAACGCAAAATCGGGACGATGCTGGCGAACTGCAGACACCGCCTCTTGGCCATTTTTTGCTTCGACAACCACATCTAGCTCTGGCCAGACTTCGCTCAGCCGCGCGCGCAGCTGCTCGCGCATTAAACGCTCATCGTCTGCAA
>JACCZX010000336.1 GCA_013695705.1 Burkholderiaceae bacterium
CCGCGAGTCGCTCGCGTGATTCGCTGCCGGATCCGAGTTGGGACAATCTTGCAGACGCTCTGGCTGGCGCCGCACCGCGCGGCCGGAGCCGTTCTGCAGGGCAAGCCGAAGTCGATCGCTTATTTAATAAAGATGAGCAGCAGCACCTGCAGCAGCTTGCGCGGCTTTCAAAGCTTGCTCGCTCGCGAGCAGCGCCGCTGGGCAACGTCGTATTCCTGCCGGGCATTACCGGTTCGAACCTCGATGTCATCGACGCCGGCGGCGACAAGGATCACATCTGGATCAATCTGTGGCGCATCCTGACCGGGCGGCTGAGCGACCTGCAACTCGCCGTTGGCGGCAGTGCAGAAGCCAATCCGGCACTGACGGTGCGAGCATCCGGAATCAACAAAACGTTTTATGCGCGCGCTGTGCTGGCGCTGCGTGCACGCTGGAACGTCGAGCCACTTGCGTTTGACTGGCGGCGCGATATCGACGAAGCGTCCGATCTTCTGGCGGAGCACATACGTGCGCGATTCAACAATCGGCCGTGCCATCTGGTGGTGCATTCGCTCGGCGGTTTAGTCGCGCGCAACTTCATTCGCCGGCATGCTCAATTGTGGGAAGCCATGAAGGATCCCGAGTTGGTCGCGGGCGGACGCTTGATCATGCTCGGCACGCCCAACTATGGGTCGTTCGCGATTCCTCCGGTGTTGACCGGCGCGGATGACACGATCGAAATGCTGGCGCGGGTCGACCTTGCGCACAACCTGCGCGAACTGCTCGCGATCAGCAATACATTCGTCGGCACATACATGACGCTGCCGGCGCCCGGCAAGTTGAAGCCGCATCTGCATGCCATTTATCAAAGCGAAACGTGGGGCGCCGCACCCGCGGTGTCGCAACGGCATCTGAATCGCACTTTTCAGTTTCACACCGAGCTCGCGCACGCGGCGATTGATCCTGCGCGCATGATTTATATAGCTGGCTGCAAGCGGGTTACGCCGGTCGGCATGTCGATCATCGCGCCGGGCGAGTTCGAGTATCAGCTAACCAGCGATGGCGACGGCCGCGTGTCGCATGAGCTCGGATTGCTTCCTGGCGTTCCCACCTTCTACGTCGACGAAGCACACGGCGATCTGGCGCGCAACGAGACGGTGCTGAGCGCGGTCGACGAGCTGCTGCAGACGGGGCAGACGCAATTGCTCGGCACCAGCGTGCTGCGAGTGGCCAATCGCGCGCCGCACTCGATGCGCGAGTATCGCAGCGCCGCTGACAAGCGGATGCTGGAAGAACTCGGCCGCATTGCAAACGTTGCGCGTGACGATGAAACGCGACTAAGCGAAGACGACAAGCGTTTCGCCGAAGAGGCGATCATCAAGACAGCGCTCGGATCGAGCACGCGTTCAATGCCGAAACTGCCGGCCGCCAAGTCGGAAGCTCGCACCAAGGCAGACACGGACACAGCAACGGAATTGCCGCTGCTGCAAGTGAGCATCCGGTTCGGCGACATCGTCGATATCGACGCACCGATCGTCGTCGTCGGTCACTATCGCGGCGTACTGCCAACAAATGCAATCGGTGCGATCGACAAGAAGCTTGCGGGCTGGATCACACGCGCGGTTCGCCAGGGCATGATCGCCGGCACTCTGGGCGAAACCTTCTACGTTCCGACGGGCGGCCGCATGAGCGCAGGTGCCGTGATCGTGGCCGGCATGGGCGACTTCGGCCGATTCTCTGCGCCCGATTTGCGACTCATCATGTCGAACGTCGCGCAGGGCGCATATTCCCTTGGCTATTCGACGGTCGCGACGGTCATGGTGGGCGCGGGTAACGGCAACCTGAATCGGGAAACGGCGCTACGTGAGATCCTGGAAGGGTTCGGTAACGGATTGGCGCAATCGGGAGACGGCGATTCATCGCGCAAGCTGCTGCAGGCAATCATCGTCGAGCGATCCGCGGCGCGGTTTTTCGAGCTGACAGACATGCTCGCGGAGTTAGCGTCGACGCAATCGTTGTCGTCGGCGCGCATTGCGTTCAGGAAGTCAAGCGCGCAGCAGGTGAAGCGGGCGCGTGCGTCCGAGCGTAGCGAGCGCAAAGCTGCAGCTGTCAGCACCGGTGCAATCGAGTCACGCGCCAATGAAGTGCGAATCACAGTCGAGCACTTGCCCTTCGATGAGGGGGCTTATCGCTTTTCTGCGTTGAGTCAACAAGCGGTGGTGCCGGTGCGCGAGCTCAAGGTCAACCAGCACTTTGCCTCCGAAGCGGCGCGCGCACTGCGCGAAGCGAGTACGCGCGATGAGCAGGAAAAGTACGGGCGGCTGCTGTACGACTATTTAATGCCGCACGATTTTATCGATCTGCTCGACGGCAACCAGCCGCTGCGTTTGATCGTCGACCGCGCAACGGCGGCGTTTCCGTGGGAGATGGCATGTTTTCCGTCGCGCCAGGGCGCGGCGCCACTGCGCTGGCTCGGCACCGACCTGCAACTGTCGCGGCAATTTCGCACGCTGCTGTCGCAAGCGCCGGGCTTGAGTCCGCCATTGAATGACGGATTGAGCGTTCTAGTGATTGCCGATCCCGCGCCGGAGCGCGAGCTTCAACTGGCAGGCGCGCGTATCGAGGGACGGCGTGTCGCGGACATTCTGAAGAGTGCCAACGGGCAGGATTTCGGTGCTGGCTCATTGAGTATCAACGTGGTCGAACGGATCGGCGCGGGGGAGTGCGATCCGATCGAGATTCTTGCGCTGCTTCTGAGCGGCGACTTTGACATTGTTCACTTCGCCGGGCATGGCGATTACAACGCGCAAGCACCCGAGGCCAGCGGTTGGATCTTCGGCGCGAATACCGTGTTGACCGCGCGCGATATTTTTCGTGCGCGCAGCGTGCCGCGCATGGTGTTCGCCAACGCGTGTTTCTCCGGTGTGCTGCAGGCCGGCCGTGCTTTTGCCGCCGACGAGCTGTCGCATGGGCTGGCGACGATCGCGCAAGCGTTCTTCGAGCGCGGGGTAGCGAACTACATCGGTACCGGCTGGCCGGTCGACGACGCGCAGGCACTGACGACTGCCGAGGCGTTCTACCAGGCATTGCTCAGACGAGAATCGATCGGCACGGCGCTTAGCGCGGCGCGCAAAAAGGTATTCAGCGAGCAGATCGAATCGACGTGGGGTGCGTATCAGCACTACGGCAATCCACAGGACTATTTGCTGCGCGTCCGCGAGGCAGGCTGACGCCGGTTCGATAGCGGTGCAGTTACCATGCACCGATGAACCAAAGTAGCAACGAACTCGGCGAAGTCAGAACCCGCATCGCGCCGAGCCCGACCGGCATGCTGCATCTGGGTACTGCGCGCACTGCGCTTTTTTGCTGGGCGTTTGCGCGTCATCACGGTGGCAAGTTCATTCTGCGCATCGAAGACACCGATTTCGAACGTTCGACCGAACAATCGGTGCAGGTCATTCTTGACAGCATGCGCTGGCTGGATCTCGATGTCGATGAAGGGCCGGTGCGCCAGAGCGAGCGTTTGCCGCGTTACCGAGAAGTACTCGAAGCAATGCTCGTCGACGGTCGCGCCTATCACTGTTATTCGAGCAAGGAAGAACTCGATGCGCTGCGTGACACGCAGACGGCACGCGGTGACAAGCCGCGATATGACGGCCGCTGGCGTCCGGAGAACATTCGAGGTCAGATGCCGCCGGCGGGAGTGGCACCGGTGTTCCGTTTTCGCAACCCGGATGATGGCGACGTTGCGTGGAATGACTTGGTCAAAGGCCCAATCAGCATTTCGAATCGCGAACTCGATGATCTGGTCATCGCGCGCAGCGACTGGGTGCCGACCTATAACTTCGCGGTTGTCGTCGACGACGCCGACATGCAAATATCGCACGTGATGCGCGGCGAGGAGCACATCAACAACACGCCGCGGCAGATCAATCTTTATCGCGCGCTTGACTGGAAACCGCCGCACTTCGGGCATCTGCCGTTGATCCTCGCGCCCGATGGCAGCAAGCTATCGAAGCGACACGGCGCCGTCAGCGTCATGCAGTACGACACCGATGGCTTTCTGCCCGAAGCGCTGTTCAATTATTTGGCACGGCTCGGCTGGAGTCATGGCGACGACGAGAAATTCACGCGCGAGCAGCTGGTCGAGTGGTTCGATTTACGGCACGTCAACCGCGCGCCCGCGCAGTACAACCTCGACAAGTTGTTGTGGCTCAATGGCGAGTACATCAAGGAAGCCGACGATCAGCGGCTTGCTAGGTTGGTTGCTCCGCGCATTGAGGCGCGCGGCTTGCAGCTTGCGGCCGGACCGAGTTTGATCCGCGTGGTGGCGTTGTTGAAAGATCGCTCGCGCACGCTGAACGAACTTTCCGACTCTGCTTCGCTGTTTTATCGGGATCCGGTATTCGACACCAAGATTTTGGCCGAGCATTTGAATGCACAGGGCCGTTCGGTCGTGCAGGCATTCCGGGAGAGTGCAAAAGCAACCACGTGGGAGCGCAGCGCACTGAACGCAGCGATCAAGAAAATTGTCAGCGACTTCAAGCTCAAGATGCCACAGGTCGCCGTTCCGCTGCGCGTGGCCGTCACCGGCCAACCGCAAACGCCGTCGATCGATGCTGTGCTGGAACTGTTCGGAAAGGAAACGACTCTGGCGCGGCTGGATGCGGCATTGGCGCGCGCCGATTCGGCACAGCTATAATCCGCGCCTCGCGTGTGGGGGTATAGCTCAGCTGGGAGAGCGCTTGCATGGCATGCAAGAGGTCATCGGTTCGATCCCGTTTACCTCCACCATCACGTTCTAAGTCCCCATCGTCTAGAGGCCTAGGACATCACCCTTTCACGGTGAGTACAGGGGTTCGAATCCCCTTGGGGACGCCA
>JACCZX010000168.1 GCA_013695705.1 Burkholderiaceae bacterium
CCTACAAGGTCCCGACTTTCGTTTACCAGGTCAGCGGCGAGTACGCGATGCTCAAAGCCGCAGCGGCCAACGGCTGGCTCGACGAAAAAAAAGTCGTGCTCGAATCGATGCTCAGTTTCAAGCGCGCTGGCGCCGACGGAGTGCTAACTTATTTTGCGCTGCAGGTCGCGCGCTGGCTGCGCGAAGAGACACGCTAGGCGATCACCGTGGTCTGCGTTTCTTGGTTGATCCAGCGCAAATACGCGGCGTAGCCTGCTGCAATCGGCCAAGCGATGATCTCGGGAACATCGTACGGATGAAGGTGGCGGATCGCTTGCTCAACGTCACCGTAGCGCTCGCGCGTGGTCTTGATCAGCAGCGGAACTTCGGTGGCGCGCTCGACATTGCCTTGCCAGCGATAAAGCGAATGAACCGGCGCCAAGCGATTGACGCACGCAGCCAGGCCTTGCTCTACCAACGTCAAGGCGATGCGATCTGCCACCGCTTCGTCCGGACAATTCGTCACAACGAGCAGTACGTCTGGCATCCCAGCCCCTACGTGGCTGCGTCGTCGTCGTTAGCGTCCGTTGCCGGCAGCGGACGATCGACCAGCTCCATGAACGCCATCGGCGCGTTGTCGCCTACCCTGAACCCCATCTTCAGGATGCGCGTGTATCCGCCATTGCGCGCGGCATAACGCGGGCCGATCTCGTTAAACAGCTTGACGACGATCTCTCGATCGCGCAGGCGGTCGAACGCAAGACGCTTGTTGGCAACCGTCGGCTCCCTGCCGAGCGTGATGAGCGGCTCGATCACGCGCCGCAGTTCTTTGGCCTTTGGCAGCGTCGTTTTAATTGCTTCGTGCCGCAGCAGGGAATTGGTCATATTGCGCAGCATCGCGAGTCGATGAGAGCTCGTGCGGTTGAGTTTGCGCAGTCCGTGTCCGTGACGCATTTATCGCTCCATTCAGTGTCTTGGTGGTGCGAATCTTCGATCCCGCCGATGCGACGACGGGCGGCTCGCTTCTCAATCAGCGTATTACTGGCGTTCCATTCCAGCCGGCGGCCAGTTCTCGAGCTTCATGCCGAGCGTGAGTCCACGCGCGGCCAATACTTCCTTGATCTCGTTCAACGATTTGCGTCCGAGATTCGGGGTCTTCAGCAACTCGTTTTCAGTGCGCTGGATCAGATCGCCGATGTAATAAATGTTCTCTGCCTTCAGGCAATTGGCAGAACGCACCGTCAGTTCGAGATCATCGACCGGACGCAGCAGAATCGGATCGACTTGCGGCGCACGCGACGATTGCGCCAGTGCGGATTCGGCCATGCCTTCGAGTGCGCCGAACACCTGCAACTGATCCATCAGGATGCGCGCCGATTGCCGCACTGCTTCCTCCGGCGTGATGGCGCCGTTGGTTTCGATCGTCATCACAAGCTTGTCGAGGTCGGTGCGCTGCTCAACACGAGCCGCTTCGACCGCGTAGGAAACGCGCCTGACGGGCGAGAACGACGCATCCATCACGATGCGGCCGATCGTCTTCGAATGATCGTCGCGAAACGCACGCACGTTGCCCGGCACATAGCCGCGGCCTTTTTCGATCTTGATCTGCACTTCAAGCCGGCCACCCGCCGACAAATGCGCGACGACGTGATCGGGATTGACGACCTCGACATCGTGCGGCAATTCAATATCGCCCGCCGTGACGACGCCTTCGCCGTCTTTCTTCAAAGTCAGCGTGACTTCATCGCGGTTGTGCAGCTTGAAGACGACGCCCTTTAGATTCAGCAGAATGTCGACCACGTCCTCGCGCACACCGTCGAGTGTCGAATACTCGTGCACGACGCCGGTGATCTGAGCTTCGGTCGGCGCGTAGCCCACCATCGACGACAGCAGAATGCGACGAAGCGCATTGCCGAGCGTATGGCCGTAGCCGCGCTCGAACGGCTCCATCGTGACGACCGCGGAGTTATGACCCACCGCTTCGACTTCAATCGCGCGGGGTTTAAGTAATGCAACGTTTGCCATGATTAAATCCTCTCAATGCCCTCAGCTCGTTACGCCGATAAGGCTGGGTTCTGGATTAGAAAGTCGGTGCTTGCGCACCGACGACTTACCTTGAATACAACTCTACAACCAACGACTCATTGACGTCCTTTGCTACATCGCTGCGGTCCGGCGTTGACTTGAACTTTCCTTCCATCTTCGTCGTATCGACGTCGACCCATGACGGCAGTCCGGTTTGTCCGGCGAGCGTCATCGACTCGGCGATGCGCCCCTGGGTGCGCGCCTTTTCGCGGACTGCAACCATGTCGCCGGCGCGCACGCGCATGGACGCGATGCCGGCGGATTCGCCGTTAAGCAAAATTGCGCGATGCGACACCAATTGCCGCGCCTCGGCGCGAGTCGCGCCAAACCCCATCCGATAGACGACGTTGTCGAGCCGCGATTCAAGCAGCATGATCAACTGCTCACCAGTGTTGCCCTTGCGGCTTGACGCTTCCTGGTAATAGCGCCGGAACTGCCGCTCAAGCACGCCATACATGCGCTTTAACTTCTGCTTCTCGCGCAACTGCGTACCGTAGTCCGACTGGCGCGCCCCGGAGATGCGGCCATGTTGACCTGGCTTGCTATCGGCCTTGGCCTTCGAATCGAAAGCGCGGCGCGAGCTCTTTAAAAACAGATCGGTGCCTTCGCGACGCGAAAGCTTTAACTTGGGTCCTGTGTAACGAGCCACTATATTTCCTCAATGATCCTGCGGCAGTTGCCGCATTAAGTTCGTCCCGCCGAGACGAACAGTGGTTAGTCTTTCCGCTGCCTAGACTCTTCGTCTTTTCGGCGGGCGCACGCCGTTGTGCGGTACCGGCGTGATGTCCTGAATCGACGACACACGAATGCCGATCGCATTTAGCGCACGCACCGACGACTCGCGGCCAGGGCCTGGGCCGGTAATGCGCACATCGAGATTTTTGATGCCGTGCTCCTGCGCGGCGCGCCCCGCTGTCTCCGCAGCGACCTGTGCAGCAAAGGGCGTCGACTTGCGTGAGCCCTTGAAGCCGGCACCGCCCGACGTCGCCCACGACAGCGTGTTGCCCTGCCGGTCGGTAATCGTAATGATCGTGTTGTTGAACGACGCGTGTACGTGCGCAATGCCGTCGGACACGACCTTCTTGATCTTCTTGCGGGCGCGCTGCTGGGCGGCAACCTGCTGCGCTGATGGAGCTTTTGCCATTATTTATGCTGCCTTTTTAAGTGACACGCCGGCCTTGCGCGGACCCTTGCGAGTGCGTGCATTAGTGCGGGTACGCTGACCACGGACCGGCAAGCCGCGCCGATGGCGAACACCGCGATACGTTCCAAGGTCGATCAAACGCTTGATCGACAGTTGAACCTCGCGCCGCAGATCACCCTCGACCGTAGCGCGCGCCATCGCTTCGCGAATCCGCTCGACCTCGGCGTCGTTGAGCTCCTTGACCTTCTTGTCGTACGGAACACCCGCTGAATCAAGGATTGCGCGCGCGCGTGCGCGCCCAATCCCATAAATCGACGTCAAGCCAATCTCGGCGTGCTGATGCGGCGGAATGTTGATACCGGCGATACGAGCCATCGTTTTAGTCCTTTAACCCTGCCGCTGTTTGTGACGCGGGTCGGTGCAGATCACCCGCACCACACGCTTGCGCTTGATGACCTTGCACTTGCGGCACATTTTTTTCACGGAAGCCATCACTTTCATTCGATTCTCCACGTGCCCTATTTGGCACGAAACACTATGCGCGCCCGCGACAAGTCATACGGCGTGAGCTCCACAGTGACCTTGTCGCCCGGCAGGATGCGGATGTAGTGCATGCGCATCTTTCCGGAAATATGTCCCAACACGACGTGCCCGTTTTCCAGCTTCACCCTAAACGTCGCATTTGGGAGATTCTCAAGAATCTCCCCCTGCATCTGAATCGCATCATCCTTCGACATCAGCAGCCTGATGTAAAACTACTGCGCGTCCCGATCTTGGGCCTCCGGTGCTCAACGGGCGTCTGCACGCCTCCGCTCCTCGGCGCAACCTCGGGCCTGCTCGCTACGTTTTCCATTCAGGCTGTCACCGCGGCAGCTGGCCCGGGCCAAAACCCTTGAAATTAGCCTTCTTGAGCAGCGATTCGTATTGATGGGTCATCAAGTAAGCCTGTACCTGCGCCATGAAGTCCATCGTGACGACCACGACGATCAACAACGATGTGCCGCCGAAATAAAATGGCACCGAGTAGCGTGAATTCAAGAATTCGGGCACCAGGCAGACAAACGTGATGTATATGGCGCCGGCGAGAGTCAGACGCATCAGGATGCGGTCGACGTAGCGTGCGGTTTGCTCGCCCGGGCGAATTCCTGGGACAAACGCGCCGCTCTTTTTCAAATTGTCTGCAGTTTCCTTGCTGTTGAACACCAGCGCGGTGTAAAAAAAGCAGAAAAAGATGATCAGCGCCGCGTAAAGAAACATGTATAGCGGCTGGCCCGGCGACAGCGCTGCGGCCAGATCGCGAATCCAGAGCGTGGCGTCGCCTGTGGTGAACCAGCTGGCAAGCGTTGCCGGGAAAAGTATCAGCGACGACGCGAAGATCGGCGGGATCACACCCGACATGTTGAGCTTCAACGGCAGGAACGAGCTTTGACCACCGTAGACCTTGTTGCCGACTTGCCGCTTGGCATAGTTCACCGTGATCTTGCGTTGGCCGCGCTCGACGAACACAACGAAGGCGGTGACCGCGACGATCAAGGCGATGATGAAAAGCGCCGCCAACGGTGCCAGCCCACCCGTGCGCACCAGTTCGAACAGTCCACCAATGGCGGACGGCAGCCCGGCGACGATACCGGCAAAGATCAAAATCGAGATGCCGTTGCCCAGCCCGCGCTCGGTGATCTGCTCGCCAAGCCACATCAGGAACATCGTACCCGTCACCAGCGATGTCACGCAAACGAAGCGAAACATCAAACCCGGATCGATCACCAGATTGGCCTGCGATTCGATCGCAACCGAAATGCCGATCGCCTGAAAAATCGCAAGCGCCAAGGTGCCGTAGCGCGTGTACTGCGTGATCTTGCGACGGCCCGATTCGCCTTCCTTGCGCAGCGCTTCCATCGACGGCATCACGTACGTCAGCATCTGCATGATGATCGACGCCGAGATGTACGGCATGATCCCCAGCGCTAGTACCGAAAAGCGCGACAACGCGCCACCGGAGAACATGTTGAACAATCCGAGAATGCCGCCCTGCTGGCTATTGAACAGCTGGCGCAATTGATCCGGATCGATTCCCGGCACCGGAATGTGTGTGCCGACCCGGTAGACGACGAGCGCCAGCAACAGAAAGATCAGTCGACGCTTGAGGTCGCCATACTTTCCGGTGTTGCCTAACGTATTGGGCAGACTCGTCGCCACTTTCTTTCTCGCTACCTCTAGCTACCTTCAGAACTCTTTTTTTCCTTCTTGCGCGGCGGCTTGCTGACCGCATCCTTGGCCGGCTCCTTGGCTGATGTTTTCGCTGCGATGGACGACGCCTTCGCTGCTCTTTTTTCCGCCTTCTCCGCCGCTTTCTTGGTCGGCTTGCTGTCTGCAGCCGCCGCCTCATCCACCAGCGAGCCACCGGCTGCTTCGATCGCCGCCCTCGCGCCCTTGGTCACGCCAAGGCCGCGTACGCTGACCTTGGTCGACAGCTCGCCCGATTTGATGATCCGTGCATCGAGCGCCAGCGCTGACACGATTCCAGCCTGCTTCAACACGCTCAGATCAACTTCGGCCAGGCCAAGTCTTTGCAGGTCGCCCAGTCGAACCACATCGACATAGCGACGCGTGCGCGATGTGAATCCGCGCTTTGGCAGACGACGATGCAGCGGCATCTGGCCGCCTTCAAAACCAACCTTGTGGAATCCGCCGGCGCGCGACTTCTGGCCCTTGTGACCACGGCCGGACGTCTTGCCCCAACCCGAGCCGATACCTCGTCCGACGCGATGCCGCGCACTTTTGCTGCCCGCGTTTGGCTTTAGATTATTCAGACGCATCACACCACCTTCACCAGGAAGGAGACTGCGTTGATCATTCCGCGCACCGCCGGCGTGTCTTCCAGCTCACGTGTCTGGTGCATACGCCTCAAGCCAAGTCCGCGCACGGTCGCCTGGTGCGCAACATTGGCGGAAATAGCGCTTTTAACGAGTTTTACTTTGATGGTTTTACCGGCCATTGCTAGTTTCCTAACCCAAGATCTCTTCGACCGTTTTGCCGCGCTTGGCTGCAATCTCGGAGGGCGTACGCAGTTTTTCCAGAGCGTTCAGCGTCGCGCGCACCAAGTTGTAAGGGTTGGTCGAACCGTGCGACTTGGCAACAATATTGCGTACCCCCATCACATCGAACACGGCGCGCATCGGTCCACCCGCAATAACGCCGGTACCGTCCGCGGCCGGCGACAGCAACACGCGCGATGCACCATGCTTGCCATACACCAGGTGATGCACCGTTCCGCTTTTCAGCGGAATGCGCGCCATGCCGCGCCGGGCACGCTCCATCGCCTTTTGCACGGCGACCGGAACTTCGCGCGACTTTCCCTTGCCCATGCCAATGCGACCATCGCCATCGCCCACCACGGTAAGCGCGGCAAACCCCAGAATTCGTCCGCCCTTGACCACCTTGGTCACACGGTTGACCGCAATCATCTTTTCCTTGATGCCGTCGTCGCGATCTTCGGTATTGATACCTTTGGGCTGAAATCGTGCCAATTTTTTTCTCCTAGAATTTCAGGCCGGCTTCACGCGCAGCTTCGGCAAGCGCTTTGACGCGGCCGTGAAATCGATAACCGGCACGATCGAAAGCGACGCTCTCAACACCCGCCGCCCTGGCCTTTTCCGCGACCCGCGTACCGACAAGTTTTGCCGCATCGACGTTGCCGCCCTTGCCTTTGGCCGATGCCAGTTGCTTGCGCACGTCCCCTTCCAGCGTTGATGCGGAGCACACCACCTTGCCGTCCTTGCCGGAAATGACGCTGGCATAGATGTGCGAGTTGGTCCGGCTGACCGTCAATCGATCGATCCGCTGCAAACCAATGCGCACACGCGTCGCACGCGAACGGCGCAAACGGGAATCCTTTTTCTGCATCATCTCAGGTGCCCCACACGCTATTTCTTCTTGGTTTCTTTAATGATGACCGCTTCGCCGACGTACCGCACGCCCTTGCCCTTGTAAGGCTCCGGCGGCTTGTAGCCACGGACCTCGGCTGCGACTTGCCCCACCTTTTGTTTGTCCGAGCCCTTGATCACGATCTCGGTCTGCGTCGGCGTCTCGCATTTCACGCCGGCCGGCATCAGGTGCACCACCGGATGCGAAAAGCCGAGTGACAAATTAAGCTTGTCGCCCTGCGCCTGCGCGCGGTAGCCGACGCCGACCAACGCCAGTCGGCGTTCGAATCCCTTCGACACGCCATGCACCATGCCGGCGACCAGCGCGCGCATGGTGCCACTCATCGCCCGTGCCTCGCGCGATTCATTGGCGGCAACGAAGCTGACTTCGCCATCGGCCACCGTCACATTGACGTTATCGGCCTTCGATTGCTTCAACGTTCCCAACGGACCCTTAACGGTGATCTCATGGGCCGCGACCTGAACGTCGACACCTTTTTCAACCGTTACCGGAATTCTTGCGATTCGAGACATCTAGCTCTCCAAATCCGATGAAAAACGTAGCGAGCAGGCCAGAGGTTGCGCCGAGGAGCGCAGGCGTACGGAGGTACGTTGAGCACCGAAGGCGCAAGATCGGGACGCGCAGTAGTTTTGCATTGGATTAGGCGACGTAGCAGATCACTTCGCCGCCTACGCCCTCGGTGCGCGCCTTGCGATCGGTCATCACGCCGCGCGACGTCGAAACGATCGCAACCCCGAGGCCGTTCATCACCTGCGGAATGTCCTGCCGGCCCTTGTAGATACGCAGGCCGGGGCGCGACACCCGCTCCAGCCGCTCAATTACCGGGCGGCCGGCGTAATACTTCAAACCGATGCGCAACTCAGGCTTTTTGAATTGCGCAGCACCTTCAACGGCGGCGGCGTTTAGCACCTCAAAGTCGTCGATATAGCCCTCGTCCTTCAAAACTTCGGCAATCGCTACCTTCAGCTTCGAGGCCGGCATCGTGACATCAACCTTCTCAACTCCCTGCGCATTCCGAATGCGGGTCAGCATGTCGGCGATCGGATCACTCATACTCATCGTTCGATCTCCTCGTCTACCAGCTGGCCTTGACCAGGCCGGGAATGTCGCCACGCATCGCCGCCTCGCGAATCTTGGCGCGCGCCAGTCCGAACTTACGGAACGTTCCGCGCGGGCGCCCCGTCATGTAGCACCGATTGCGTAGACGCACCGGACTTGCGTTGCGCGGCAACGCTTGCAATTGCTTCATCGCATCCATCCGGTCTTCCATCGAGCGCGTTTGGTCGCCGATCAATGTCTTCAACTCGGTACGCCTGGTGGCGAATTTCTTCACCGTTGCGGCGCGCTTGGCTTCGCGATTTATCAGAGAGAGTTTGGCCAATTAAGGACCCCTAGTTTCTAAACGGAAAGCGGAAGGCAGCGAGCAGCGCCTTTGCTTCGTCATCCGTCTTCGCAGTCGTAGTGATGCTGATATTCAATCCCCGTAGCTTGTCGATCTTGTCGTACTCGATCTCAGGAAAGATGATTTGTTCCTTGATACCGATGTTGTAGTTGCCGCGACCGTCGAAAGCGCGACCCGACACACCGCGAAAATCCCGCACTCGAGGAAATGCGACGGTGACCAATCGATCCAGAAACTCGTACATCTTTTGGCCGCGCAATGTGACCATCGTGCCGATCGCCAGATTCTCGCGAACCTTGAAGTTCGCAATCGCCTTGCGCGATTTCGTCACTACTGGCTTCTGACCCGCAATCTTGGTCAGGTCGGCGACTGCAGTATCAATGTTCTTCTTGTCGTTGACCGCGTCGCCTACACCCATGTTCAACGTGATCTTGGTGATGCGGGGAACCTGCATCACACTCTTGTAGCCGAACTTCTCGACAAGTTCGGGGACAATTTTTTCGCGGTACTGGTCGTGCATACGCGCCATGATTACTCTCCAACCGCCTTTTTCTTCGACTTCCTGACTGCCTTCGCGGGTTTGGCCGCACTCGATTGACCAACGACGTTACCGTTGCCCTTGAATACGCGCGCGCGCCGGCCGTCAACTTCCTTGATGCTGATGCGACCGCCTTTTCCGGTGGCAGCGTCGAACAACATCACGTTGCTGCGATCGATCGACATCGTTTTGTCAACGATTCCACCGGTTACATTTTTCATCGGATTCGGGCGCGTGTGCTTCTTGACGATGTTGATGCCCTCGACCGTCAGCCGCGACGTACCGATGTGGCTTAGCACGACACCGCGTTTGCCCTTGTCTTTGCCGGTAATGACGATGACTTCGTCGCCCTTGCGAATACGTTGCATTCCTGATCTTCCCCGCAGCTTTGTTCTAGAGGACCTCGGGTGCCAGTGACACGATCTTCATGAAGCGCTCGGTACGCAACTCACGCGTAACCGGCCCAAAGATACGAGTGCCGATGGGTTCGAGCTTGGCGTTGAGCAACACCGCCGCATTACCATCGAACTTGATCGCCGAACCGTCGCCACGCCGCAGGCCTTTCCGGGTACGCACCACGACGGCGCTGTAGACCTCGCCCTTTTTCACACGACCCCGCGGCGCAGCTTCCTTGATCGTGACCTTGATCACGTCGCCAATCCCGGCGTAGCGGCGCTTCGAGCCACCTAGCACTTTTATGCACATGACAGAGCGGGCGCCCGTGTTATCGGCGACGTCAAGCATCGATTGCATTTGAATCATTGTTTTGTGCGCCGGCTAAATTGCCAAACTTCCCAACTTGGCCTGCTCGTTCACATACTCGCAGCCAGTCTTGGGTCCCGTCCGGGATAAAACGCTTCGCCAAAAAGCGAAGCCCGCAAGTATATCGGCGACGCTTGCGCGCCGCAACCTGTCTATATGACGATGGCTTCCTTCACCACCCGGGTCACGGTCCAGGTCTTGGTACGCGAAAGCGGTCGAGAAGCTGCAATTTCCACCACGTCGCCTTCATTTACCGCGTCGGTCTCATCGTGCGCGTGGTACTTGTTCGATTTCACGATGTACTTGCCGTAGATCGGGTGCTTCTGACGCCGCTCCACCAGCACCGTTACGGTTTTCGTCATTTTGTTGCTTACGACCTTGCCCACCAAGGTGTGCTGCAAGGACTTCTGCGCTTCCTTCACCTGTTTCTCCGCGTTCATTTGCCGGCAGCCTTCTGCGTCAACACGGTGCGCACGCGCGCAATATCGCGCTGCGTTCTGCGCAGCTGGCTGGTATTAGTCAACTGCTGCGTGGCGTGTTGCATACGCAAAGAAAAATGCGCTCTCTGCAACTCCTGCAGTTCTTTCTGCAAGGCAACGGCATCTTTGCCGCGCATCTCTTTAATCTTCATCACATCCCCTATTGCCCGAGTTGCCGAACGACGAAGGTCGTCTTTAAAGGCAGCTTGGCCGCCGCCAGCGCAAAGGCCTCGCGCGCCAGTACCTCGTTTACACCATCGAGCTCGTACACCACACTACCGGGCTTGACCTCAGCAACCCAATACTCAGGATTGCCCTTACCGTTGCCCATCCGTACCTCGGCGGGTTTTTGGGAAATGGGTTTGTCCGGAAACACACGAATCCACACCCGACCTCCACGCTTGATGTGACGACTGATCGCGCGCCGTGCCGCCTCAATCTGGCGCGCAGTCAAACGGCCGCGTTCGGTCACCTTGAGGCCGAATTCGCCAAACGACACGTGTGCACCGCGCAGCGCCAGGCCGCGATTGCGACCTTTCTGCTCCTTGCGATATTTGCGTCGAGCGGGTTGCAACATTGTCTACGCTCCGTTCTTACTACCACCACCCGCGCCGGTGTCGTCGGGCGCTTTGGCTGTGGCTGTGGTCTTGCGTACGCGCTTGATGACGGGCGCGGTCGGAACAGGCTTCGGCACATCGACTGGCGTAGCCGCGGCGTTGGTTGGATCCGCGGCCTTACGCGCACGCTTGCTTGGCGGCCTGCTCGCCGGCGGACGATCACCGGCGGGACGATCGCCGACCGGTCGATCATTCGCTGGCCTGTCTCGACGTGGCCGACGATCCTCACGTTCCGGCGGAGGCATCGCATCCGCGGCCCCCGGCGCTTCATTACGACCGAGCCTGTCGCCCTTGTAAACCCACACCTTGACGCCGATCACGCCGTAAGTTGTCTTGGCTTCTGAAACCCCATAGTCGATGTCGGCGCGCAGTGTGTGCAACGGCACGCGGCCCTCGCGGTACCACTCGGTGCGTGCAATCTCGATGCCGTTCAAGCGGCCTGCACTCATGATCTTGACACCCTGCGCGCCTAGCCGCATTGCGTTCTGCATCGCGCGCTTCATCGCACGGCGAAACATGATGCGTTTTTCAAGCTGCTGCGTAATCGAATCAGCGATCAACTGAGCATCGAGTTCGGGCTTGCGAATCTCTTCAATGTTTACGTGCACCGGCACGCCGAGCATTTTCTGCAGCGCAGTCTTCAGCGACTCGATGTCTTCGCCCTTCTTGCCGATCACAACACCGGGACGTGCCGAATAGATTGTGATGCGCGCGTTTTTGGCAGGGCGCTCGATCAAAATGCGGCCCACAGAGGCGCTGCGCAATCTTTTGCGCAGGAACTCGCGAACCTTCAAGTCCTCGCGCAGCATCTGCGGAAACTCGGGCCCGGTTGCGAACCACCGTGACGCCCAGTTCTTCGTAACCGGAAGCCGAAATCCGGTGGGATTGATCTTTTGACCCATGCTTTTCCTCTTCGTACCGCGCTACTTCTTCGCTTGCTTCTTCGATTTGGCGTCGCCGACCGTCACAAATATGTGACACGTTTTCTTCGTAATCCGAGTTCCACGACCTTTCGCACGCGCAGCGAAGCGGCGCAGCGACGGACCCTGTTCGACGTAGATACTCGTCACGCGCAGTTCATCGATATCAGCACCGTCGTTGTGCTCGGCATTCGCAATCGCAGACTCGATCGCTTTGCGGATAAGACCTGCCGCTTTCTTCTGCGTGAATGACAAAATGTTGAGCGCCTTGTCAACCGGCTTGCCGCGCACCAGGTCGGCCACCAGCCTGCCCTTTTGTGCTGACAAACGAACGCCGCGTACCGATGCTGTGGTTTCCATCGTCATCACCTATTGCTTCTTAGCCACGCCGGTTTTCTTGTCCGCCGCATGGCCCTTGAACGTGCGGGTCAGCGCGAACTCGCCCAGCTTGTGGCCGACCATGTTCTCGTTGATGTACACCGGCACGTGCTGTTTGCCGTTGTGCACGGCGATCGTCAGACCGATGAACTCGGGCAGGATCGTCGAGCGGCGCGACCAGGTCTTGATCGGTTTCTTGTCGCGCGTCGCCGCTGCGGTTTCCACTTTCGCCAGCAGGTGGCCGTCGACAAACGGGCCCTTCTTCAATGAACGTGACATTGTGCTTTCCTACTTTCTCTTGCGCCGCTGCACGATCATCGAATCGGTGCGCTTGTTCTTGCGCGTGCGGTAACCCTTGGTCAACGTGCCCCATGGACTGACCGGATCGCGCTTGGTGCCGGTGCGGCCTTCGCCGCCGCCGTGTGGATGGTCGACCGGGTTCATCGCAACCCCGCGCACTGTCGGCCGCACACCGCGCCAGCGCATCGCACCCGCCTTGCCAATTTGCCGCAGACTGTTTTCTTCGTTTCCGACTTCGCCGATCGTGGCGCGGCAATCGATCAGTACGCGACGGATCTCGCCCGAGCGCAACCTTAATTGCGCATAGCTGCCTTCGCGTGCAAGCAGTTGCACCGAAGTGCCGGCGGCGCGCGCCATTTGCGCACCCTTGCCCGGCAGCATCTCGACACAGTGCATCGTTGTGCCCACCGGAATGTTGCGCAACGGCAAAGTGTTGCCGGCGCGAATGGGCGCCTCGTTGCCGCTCATCAACTGCACGCCAACCGCCACGCCTTTCGGCGCGATGATGTAGCGGCGCTCGCCATCGGCGTACACCAGCAATGCAATATGCGCCGAACGATTTGGATCGTATTCAAGACGCTCGACCTTAGCCCCGATGCTGTCCTTGTCGCGCTTGAAGTCGATCAGGCGATAGGTCTGCTTGTGGCCACCGCCCCGATGCCGAATCGTGA
>JACCZX010000369.1 GCA_013695705.1 Burkholderiaceae bacterium
CGCCTCGGCTGGCGTCAATACCGGCGTGACGCAGGCGTCGACGGCAGCGAAGACGCGCAGCCAGTGCTCGAGCGTATGTTGAGCGATTCGTTGCGTGACTCGCTCGACAGTTTCCATCGCTGCTGGCGATCCGGGCGTTTCGCCCAGCTCCCAATGACGCGATCTAAGCTCGCTCAGTCCAATCGCGTCGCAGAACGCCTGCCAAAATTTCAACTCCAGCGCGCCGACTGCGAGAGCGCGATTGTCTGACGTCAGGTAGATCCGGTAGCAGGCAACGCCCCCGGTCAGCAGTGTTTGTTCAGCTACCGGATCGACGCCGCTGTCGACGCTAGCGTGAGGGAAAAAATGATGCGCGAGCAGCCCGTCGGTCATCGCCACATCGACATGCGCGCCCAGGCCGGTGCGCTGCGCGCCCAATAGCGCCATTAACATCGTCGAAAGTGCAGACAAAGTGCCGCCAAGCAAGTCGCCGATCTGCAAATTGGGGATCGCTAATTTGCCGTCGGCACGGATCTGATCGAGCACCCCGGTCATTGCAATGTAATTGAGGTCATGGCCCGCGCGCTGCGACAAAGGTCCAGTTTGGCCATAGCCGGACAGCGAACACAACACCAGCCGCGGATTGCGCGCGTGCAGGACTGACCATCCCACGCCGAGCCGCTCGAGCACGCCGGGCCGAAAGCCTTCGATCAGCGCGTCGGCTCGATCGACCAGTCGCAGCAGCACTGCGCGTCCTTCGTCGGACTTCAGGTTGATCGCAATCGAGCGCTTGCCGCGATTGACCGCTTCGAATGCAGGATTGACGGCGCGTCCTCCGATCGCAACCGTCGGCGGAAAACTGCGCATGTAGTCACCGGCACCGGTGTCCTCCACCTTGATCACGTCGGCGCCGAAATCCACCAGGTGCATCGTGGTTGCTGGCCCGGGCAGCAGCCGCGTCATGTCGATGATGGTGAGGCCAGATAGCGGTGTGCTCACGCCGCTGCCTGTGCGCTTGTGTCAGGCGTCGCCTCGAGCTGCGTTTGAATTTGCAGCCAGCGCGACTCGAGCGAATCGACTTTGCCTGCAAGCTCACCGCGGCGCTTCAATACGGCAGCAACCTCATCGGGCGCGCCCGAGTGATAAAAATCGGGATTGGAGAGCCGTGCATCGAGCTCGCGCAGTTCATCTGAAACTAGCGCAAGTTCGGTTTCGACAGCTGCAAGTTTGTTCAGCAACGGTTTGCGCGCGGACGATGTGCGCTGGCGCCCCCCCACTGTCTGTTTGCGACCGCCGCGTTCGGCCCTGCCGTTAGTTTCCTTACGCGACGGGCTTTCGCGCCGGCTTGCCAGAATGAGAGCCGAGTAATCATCCAGATCGCCTTCGAACGAAGCGACGCTTCCATCGTGCACCAGCCACAGCTGATCGGTGGTCGCGCGCAGCAAATGCCGATCGTGCGATACCAGGATTAACGCGCCTTCGTACGATGACAGTGCGACCGTGAGTGCTTCACGTGTTTCGATGTCCAGATGGTTGGTCGGCTCATCGAGCAGCAAAAGGTTGGGGCGCTTCCACGCGAGTAGTGCGAGCGCGCAACGAGCTTTTTCGCCACCCGACATTGGCCCGACGACTGAAGTGGCGAATTCACCCGAGAAACGATACGTGCCGAGAAATTCGCGCAGCTGTTGTTCTCGGGCTTCGGGCGCCAGACGTCGCAGGTGCTGCAGCGGAGTTTCGTCGCCGCGCAATTGATCGAGCTGGTGCTGCGCAAAGTATCCGATGGCGAGGCCCGCGCCACGCCGCAATTCTCCATGTTGTGCGGGAAGATCGCCCGCGATTGCCTTGACGAGCGTCGACTTGCCCGCACCGTTGACTCCGAGGATGCCGATGCGGTCACCCGAACGCACGCTGAAGCGCACGTTATTCAGTACCGTGCGGTCTCCATAGCCAAGCGCAACTTCGTCGGCATCGAGCATGCCCTCTGGAAGCTTCAGCGGTTTTGGAAACTCAAAGCGCCACTCGCGACGCGCGCGAATTGGCTCGATCGCCGTCAATCGCTCGAGCATTTTTAATCGGCTTTGCGCCTGCCGCGCCTTGGTGGCCTGCGCTCGAAAGCGGTCTACGAAACTTTGCAGGTGCGCTGCTGTGCGCTCGTACTGCCGCGCGGCAGCGTCCTGTTGCCGTTGCTGCTCAAAGAACGCCGATTCGAACGCGGTGTAATTTCCTGCGTACCGCTTGATCGCGGTCTCGGCAATGTGCCACGTGGTCTCGCAAATGCGATCCAGAAATTCCCGGTCGTGCGAAATGACGAGCACGGTCGCCGGCTGCCGCCTTAACCACGATTCAAGCCACACCACAGAATCCAGATCCAGATGGTTGGTCGGCTCGTCGAGCAACAGCAAATCGGCCGGGCGTAGCAGGGCGCGCGCCAACGCGAGCCGGTTGCGCCAACCGCCGGAGAAACTCTGCACAGCGCGCGCGCCATCAGACTCAGCAAAACCAAGCCCGTGCATGACAGCTTTGGCCGAAGCAGTGATCGCCCCTTCGTTCAAATCGGCGAGCGCCGCATGCGCATGCGCCAGCTGCATCGGATCGGGGTGCGTTTCCGCGGCGGCCAGTTCGGCGCGCGCGAAGACGAGCGGTGCATAACCTTCGAGCACATAGTCGATTGCAGGTTGCTCGCTCGCATCAATGTCTTGCGCAACGTGAGCGACGCGCGCACGCGGTGGCGCTTCGATCGTTCCCGCGTCGACTCCAAGATCGCCAAGGATGGCCGCAAAAAGCGTCGTCTTGCCCGAGCCGTTCGCGCCGATCAATCCAACCCGCTCGCCCGGTGGAGCAATCAGCGAAACATTGCGATACAAAGTACGCGCACCGCGAGCAACGGCGAGATCAATCAGACGAAGCATGGTGAGCGGTAGCGCCAGCCTGATCGCGGCGAGCGCACATGCGATCGCGAAGCGGTCGGGTACAGAAGGAACGGATTAAGCAAGCTGCTCTTGCTGGGCGAGAAAAATCATGTCGTCGCCGGCGCTAGTCGTGAGCCAGGTGAGCGATAACTCGCCGAATGCTTTTTCCGCCGCGACGCGGCCGTCTCCAACTTCGACGATCAACATGCCACCGCGCTTCAAATTGCCGCGTGCCTGCCGCACGATCATTTTCACCAGCTTCAGGCCGTCGGGGCCGCCGGCCAGCGCGAGTTTGGGCTCGTGCGCGTACTCCTTAGGCAACTTCGCCATTGCGGCATCGGTCACGTAGGGCGGATTGCACAAGATAACGTCGTAACGCTTGTTTGCCACGGCAGCAAACAAGTCCGATTTGATCAGCGTAATTCGATCGTTGAAGTGATAATCGGAAACGTTGCGCGCTGCGACCTCGAGCGCTTCCGCTGATGAATCGATCGCATCAACCGTCGCGTTCGGGAAAAGATCCGCCGCCATGACGGCGAGACAGCCCGAGCCGGTGCACAAATCCAGCACATCGGTCACTGCATGGACGTCCTGCACCCACGGGTGGAGATCGTCCTTGAGCAATTCCGCGATGAAAGAACGCGGGATAATGACGCGCTCGTCGACGTAGAACTTGTAGCCCTGCAGCCAAGCCTCATTCAAGAGGTACGCAGCCGGAATGCGCTTTTTGACACGCCGCTCAATAATCTGCAGCAGCCCATTGATCTCGCCGTGCGTCAAATACGCGTCAGCAAAAAAGTCCAGACGCGCTAGCGGCAGCCGCAAAATTCGCATCACAATGAACGCAGCTTCCTCGAACGCGTCGACCTGGCCGTGGCCAAATGCAAGATCCGCTTCGTTGAAGCGCGTAACGGCGTAACGCAATACGTCGCGCAGCGTCCGTAAATTGGCTTGTGCGTCAATGCTCATTCTTTGTTCTTCGATGGATTCATGTGAGCAATAGCTCGAGCGTGCGGCAGTAGATATCCTTCAGCGGTTCGAGATCCGCCAGCGCGATGTGCTCGTCGATCTTGTGAATCGACGAATTCGGTGGACCGAACTCGATCACCTGCTTGCAGAAGGTGGAAATGAAGCGTCCGTCCGAGGTTCCGCCCGTGGTCGACAACTCAGTGGTGCGGCCGGTGACTTCGCGGATGGCGCGCGTGATCGATTCCGACAATGCACCCGGCGCCGTCAAAAACGGCTGCGCACCTATGGTCCATTTCACCGCGAACTCGAGCTTGTGCCGAAGCAGAAGCGATTCGATACGCTGCATCAAGGCTTCGGCACTCGACGCCGACGCGAAGCGCAGATTGAAGTCGATCTCGCACGTGCCGGGCACGACATTCAACGCGCCGGTGCCGGCACGAATATTTGAAACCTGAAATGTCGTGGGCGGGAAAAATTCATTGCCATCGTCCCAGCGCTCGCACGCGAGCGCGGCCAACGCCGGTGCCACCTGGTGGACAGGATTGCGTGCCAATTGCGGATACGCAACGTGACCTTGAACGCCGACGACGGTTAACTTGCCCGAGAGCGAACCACGCCGGCCGTTTTTGATCGTATCGCCGAGTGCGGCGACCGATGTCGGCTCGCCAACGACGCAGTAATCAATGCTCTCGCCGCGCGCTCGCAACGACTCGACGACCTTGACGGTGCCATCGGTGGCGGGCCCTTCCTCATCCGATGTCAGCAGCAATGCAATCGACCCGCGATGCGCGCCGTGAGCGCGCACGAACTCTTCGGTTGCGACGACGAACGCGGCGACTGAGCTTTTCATGTCTGACGCACCGCGACCGTACAGAACGTCGCCGCGAACGCTCGGCTCAAACGGATCCGATGCCCAATGCTCGCGCGGGCCCGGCGGCACCACGTCGGTATGCCCTGCAAATACGAAAACGGGATTGACTGTGCCTCTGCGCAACCAGGTATTGGTCACACCATTTGAGGAAACGTTTTCAGAACTGAAGCCGACCGGCCGCATGCGCTCCGCGATCAACGCCTGGCAACCATCATCCGCCGGCGTGACCGATCGGTGCGTGATCAACTGCTTGGCGAGTTCGAGAGTGGCGCTCATTGGAAGCCGCTAATTGTAGCGGCGCAACTGTTCGGAGCGAGGACTCGAAGCAGTTCCTGGCCGTTGCCGAGGCGGAACTGTCTGGCTCTGCCCGCGATTCCGCCCTAACTAATTGGACAAAAGCAGGGGTGCACTTTTGTCCGTTTTTATATATTCAGCGTGAACTCCGAAAACGACGCGTCCTGCCCCGACTCGGCCGCGGCGCGCTGCTTGCGCTCTGCCTGCGACAGTGGCTTGCCGGCGTTATTGATAAACCAAAGAAGGTTGTTCTGCGAGTCTGCCGCCGATAATGCGTCTTCGCGCGTGATCTGATCAGCCTGGATCAACGAGTACAGACTCTGCTCGAAAGAAATACTTTCAGGCGCCAGGCTTTGTTCCATTGCCTCCTTGATCGCCGGCACATCGCCCCGCTCGATCAAGTCCGCGATGTGACGTGTGTTCATCAACACTTCGACCGCCGGCACCCGTCCACCGCGCTTGGAGCGCACCAGCCGCTGCGACACAATCGCTTTCATCGCCACCGACATATCCTGGAACAGCGCCTGGCGCGTCTCCGGCGGATAAAAACTGATCACGCGATTAAGTGCATGCGCACTGTTGGTGGCGTGCAGCGTTGCGACCACCAGATGGCCGGACATTGAATACGCAATGGCCGCACTCATCGTGTCGCGATCACGAATCTCACCGATGAAGATGACGTCGGGTGCCTGCCGCATCGCGCTGCGTAACGCAGCTTGCAGGGTGCGCGCATCGGAGCCGATCTCGCGCTGATTGACGATCGATTTTTTATTGCGGAACAAAAATTCGATCGGGTCTTCGAACGTCAGCATGTGCCCGGTGACCAGCTCATTGCGGTGATCGAGCATGGACGCAATGGTGGTTGACTTGCCTGAACCGGCGGCGCCGACAACCAGGATCATGCCGCGACGTTCCATGATCAGATTTTTCAAATCCTCGGGAAGATGCAGCGCGTCGAGCTTGGGAACGTCGTGCGGGATAAAGCGGATCACCGCTGAGATCGAGCCGCGCTGCAGGAATGCACTGAGGCGAAAACTGCCGATTCCTTGCACCGGCAGACCGATGTTTAATTCACGCGAGTCTTCGAGCTCGCGAAAGTGGGCGTCCGTCAGCCGCTCGGCCAGCAGCGAAACGATCGCTTGCGGCGCGAGGCGATCCTGATTGATCGGCACGCACACGCCGTTGATCTTGATCGTGATCGGCGAGCCGACCGAAAAGAACAGATCCGACGCCTGCTTCTCGGCCATCAGATTGAACATGCGCTCCAGTGACATCGTCGAGTTCCAGCATCGATTTCGGAGCGGCAAGGATAAGGCGCGTCAATATTGCGTGGGATACCGCCAAACGGATGAAAAGCGGGCCAATTCATGGCGCCCCGCAGAACCGATTGCAAGCGTCGCGAGCAGGCCCGAGGCGTGGTCGAGGAGCGGACCTGTACGCGACGTACCGAGAGCAGCGCAGGCCGCGCCTCGGGACGCGCAGTAGCTTGGCGCTCGGTTCTAGTCGCGCAGCAGTTCGTTGATTGCGGTCTTGGCGCGCGTGCCGGCATCCACTTTCTTGACGATCACGGCGCAGTACAGGCTGTATTTGCCGTCGGCCGACGGCAGATTGCCCGAAACCACAACCGAACCCGCCGGCACTCGGCCGTATGTGATCTGGCCGGTCGCGCGGTCGTATATTTTTGTGCTCTGGCTGATGTACACCCCCATCGATATCACCGAGTTTTCCTCGACCACCACTCCTTCGACGATTTCCGAGCGCGCGCCGATAAAGCAGTTGTCCTCGATGATTGTAGGGTTGGCCTGCAAAGGCTCGAGCACGCCGCCGATGCCGACGCCGCCTGACAGGTGCACGTTCTTGCCGATTTGCGCGCATGAACCGACGGTGACCCACGTGTCAACCATCGTGCCTTCATCGACATACGCACCGATGTTGATGAATGACGGCATCATCACCACGTTCCTGGCGACGAAGCTGCCACGCCGTGCGACCGCCGGCGGAACGACGCGCACGCCCGAGCGCGCAAACGCGGCCGCATCCCACGCGGCAAATTTGTTCGGCACCTTGTCGTAGAACTGTCCGAAGCCGCCCTGCAGCGGCGCGTTGTCGTTCAGGCGGAACGACAGCAGCACGGCCTTCTTAACCCACTGATGTAC
>JACCZX010000391.1 GCA_013695705.1 Burkholderiaceae bacterium
GTCGTGCTCGAGTAACGTGTACAGGCTGCCGAGCGGATCGTATTGCGTATCGCCCCCGGCCTTGTCGATTTCGTCCACCACGATGACGGGATTGGCATAATCGCCATTGACCAACGCGTCGAACACCTTGCCGGGTTTCGCATTTTTCCACTGCGCAGACGCGCCCGACAGAATCCAGCCTGCGGTCAGTGAACTCATGCCGATGAAGTTGTAGCCGGTGCCGAGCAATCGCGCCAGGCGCCGTGCAAAATGTGTTTTTCCAATGCCCGGATCGCCCAGCAACAGCATCGGCTCGAGTTCGAGCGGATCATCCGATGACAGGCAGAGCGCCAATTGCTTGCGAATATCCTGCAGCGGCGCTTCGAAATTCGGCAGCTCGTTGATCAATGTGTCGATGTCCGGCAGCGCGGCAGGTTTGATAACGAAGCGCTGACCACCGTTGCGAATCATCTTGACGTAGGTGGCGCGTAGCGCTTCGCTCGCACTCGCACCAAGTTCCTGCAATTCGGTCAGCGCTTCCTCAACGCGCATCACCTGATACACGTCCTTGAAGCCGGCTATTGCAATCGGCGATGGAATCACTGCAGGTACGCTCATCCAGACCTCCGTTCACGCTGCACTTGAATCAACGCGACAGTTCGTAAACGGTATACATGCAAAACCCTGACTGCAAGAAGGCCAAAAAGACTACTAAACCAAAAAATTGCGAAAGCACTCGTGCGTGTCGAGTGCCAAATAACAGATGAATGACCGTTAATTCACCGGCGACGAGCGCAGCGCGTACACCTTACCGCCAGCGAATAAATATTCGACGCGGAGCACGCGCTTGTTCTCATCGGCAAGGGCGTAGCCAATCACCTCAATGCGATCACCGACTTTCGGCGGCTGCGACAAACCCCACGCCTGCATGCGCGACAGCGGCGCGAACTCGACTTCCCACACACCCGCTGCGTTCGCTGGAACTTGCACCTTTTTCAGGATGCCCGCCGCGTCGACCGATTGTTGTTGGGCCGGCAGCGCACGTGCCGCTAATCCATCCGGCAACTTGGTTGCGTCGACCCGCAACATGACTTCTGTGTGCGGGTTTTGCCATTTCACCTGCGTCAACGTGCCACTCAGGTAAACCGGGCGATCCTGATCGAAGCTCGACCAGCCGTGATGCGCCAGAACCGGTGCCGCAAGCAGCGCGCTGCCCAGAAATAATTGAAAGAAACAACGACGCTTCATAAGACCTCCTAAACGTACGCGATCAGTCGACCACAGGTGATGACGCCAAGCCAGAACAACAACGAGAGCAAAGACTGCACCTTGGCAACGCCATCGTGCAGCACCAGACTTCCACGCCGATGAAACCACAGGGCGTTGGCGCCGGCTGTCACGATCAGGCCGAGCTTGATTTGAAATGCAATGTTAGAAACTATCTCGGTAGCGCTCGATATCAACATAAGCGCACCAGCAATCGCAGCGGCCGCAAACGCCGTCAGCGCCAGCGGCACCGCCAGTCGTGCTAGCGGCGGCAACGGCAGCGCCGGCGCAGCACCGAAAACGCGCAGCTCGAGCACTACCAGAGAACCGAACACCACCGAAAACGCTGCGATGTGAATTGTTTCAAGCGCTGGATAGGCCCATACCGAACGGCGGATCGCATCGGACAGCGGCCATGCCTCGATCGCAACCAGCACGCCGTTGAATACTGACATCTGCTGCTATGGGAGCTGTCAGCGTCGCCGTCGCGCGGCGCCGCCCAGGATCGATCCCAGCACACCGCGCGTGATCTCGCGCGCGATCGACGAACCTACTGAACGAGCAGCGCTTTTACCCATCGTCTCGACCATGCCTTCGCGCCGGCCGCCGCGCGGGCCGGTCGAGCCGAACAGAATGTCGCGCAGCCCGCCTAATACGCCGTCGTTCGACGCCGGCGATTGCGTGGTCGGCTTGCCAGCCGTTGCACCAGCACTTTCAACGCGTGCCTTCAGCATTTCAAAAGCAGATTCACGGTCGACCGTTTTTTCATACACGCCGCCGACGAGCGAACTGCGGAGCAGTTGCTTGCGTTGCTCCGGCGTAATCGGCCCGAGCTGCGAGCCCGGCGCCAGCACCCACGCGCGCTCGGTGACGCCCGGCGTGCCCTTGGCATCGAGAAAGCTGACCAGCGCTTCGCCGACCGCGAGCTCGAGGATCGCCTTGGTCGCATCGATCTTCGGATTGGCGCGCATCGTCTCGGCTACCGACTTCACTGCCTTCTGATCGCGCGGAGTGAAAGCACGCAACGCGTGCTGCACCCGGTTGCCGAGTTGGCCGAGAACTTTATCCGGAATGTCGAGCGGGTTTTGTGTGACAAAGAAAACACCGACGCCCTTGGAGCGAATCAATCGCACGACTTGCTCGATCTTTTCCAGCAGCGCCGCCGGCGCGTCACTGAAAAGCAGGTGCGCTTCGTCGAAGAAAAAAACAAGCTTGGGTTTTTCAGGATCACCCACCTCGGGCAGATTCTCGAACAGTTCGGCGAGTAACCACAGCAAAAAACTCGCGTACAGCCGCGGGTTGTTCATCATCTTGTCCGCAGCGAGCACGTTGACAACCCCTTTGCCATCGGTGGTCTGCATCAGGTCGGAGATGTCGAGCATTGGCTCCCCGAAGAAGCGATCACCGCCCTGCTCTTCGAGCTGCAACAGCCCGCGCTGAATCGAGCCGATCGATGCCGACGACACGTTGCCATACTGCGTCTTGAATTTCGCCGCGTTGTCGCCCACGTATTGAACAATCGCGCGCAGATCCTTTAGGTCGAGCAACAACAAGCCGTTGTCATCGGCAACCTTGAACACCAGCGCCAGTACGCCTTCCTGCGTCTCGTTCAGATTCAGCAGCCGTGCAAACAACAACGGGCCCATGTCAGACACCGTGGCGCGTACGGGATGACCCTGCTCGCCCCAAATGTCCCACAGCGTGACCGGGCACGATTGCCAGCGTGGCTCGGGTAACGAATGCTCGGCGAGCCGCGCCTTCATCTTGTCGCTCAATTTGCCCGCGACCGCGATGCCGGAAAAATCACCCTTGATGTCGGCCATGAACACCGGCACTCCGATATTCGAAAAGCTCTCCGCCATCTTTTGCATCGTCACCGTCTTGCCGGTACCGGTGGCGCCGGTGATGCACCCATGCCGATTCGCCAGCGCCGGCAGCAGCGCGAGCTCGGTGGTGCCCGACATCGCTATCACAAGTGGTTCAGCCATTGACGCCTCGGATTGATTTCGCATTCGATGACGGAGCAACGATGTTAACGGATCGTCGAGTGCTGCTTGTTACACTCGCGCGCCTCCCGGATCGCACACTTTCGAAGACACCTCATGGCCGGCCACTCGAAATGGGCCAACATTCAGCATCGCAAGAACCGTCAGGACGTAAAGCGCGGTTCGCTCTGGACCAAGATCATTCGTGAAGTCACCGTGGCGTCGCGCGACGGCGGCGCGGATCCAGCGATGAATCCGCGCTTAAGGTTGGCGCTCGAAAAGGCGCGTCTGGGCAATGTTCCCAAGGACAAGTTGACCGGCGCCATCCAGCGCGGCGCCGGCAAGCTCGAAGGCGTCAGCTACGAAGAGATTCGCTACGAAGGCTACGGAATCGGCGGCGCGGCGCTGATGATCGACGCGATGACCGACAACCGCGTGCGCACCGTCGCCGAAGTGCGGCATGCACTATCCAAAAACGGCGGCAACCTCGGCACCGACGGATCGGTTGCATTTAATTTCAAACATTGCGGGCAGTTGGTGTTCGCGCCGGGCACGTCTGAAGAGAAAGTAATGGACGTCGCCCTCGAAGCTGGTGCAGAGGACGTGATAGCCAACGACGACGGCACGGTCGAAGTGATTTCAGCTCCGGCCGACTTCGAAAGAGTTCGCACCGCACTCGACAGTGCCGGGCTGAAACCCGAACTCGCCGAAGTCACGATGAAGCCGCTCGCGGAAACAGTGTTGACGGGCGACGACGCCGAGAAAATGCAGAAGCTGCTTGATGTCCTCGAAGACCTCGATGACGTGCAGCAGGTCTACACCACCGCCGCGCTTGTAGGGCCTATTCACACTGAAACATGAGTGCGAAAGGCCGATTGCGGGATGAAGTGCTAGGCGTCGCGAGCGCCGTTGGCTGATGCCAATTAGCGAGCCGCATTTTCCACATGCGCACCGCAATGCGCCCGCAAGCGGCCTTTCCCTCCGGGTTGGGTCGAAATGCGGCGTCTGCTTTGGCGAACGGCTTGCGAATGGAACCACCATTCGGCAGCGCCGCTCTTCGCACATCCCATCCGCATTGCGAACCACCGCATCTCATGTTTTAGTGTGAACAGGCCCTAGAGCTTCATCTGCGACGGCAGATAAGTGACGAGCCCTGGGAAAAACCAGATTGCGAGCACCGCCAGCAACATCATCAGGAAATAAGGGAACGCCGCCACGGCGATGGTGTTGATCTGGCGCTTGGTCATGCCTTGCAAAACGAACAGATTAAAGCCTACCGGCGGCGTGACCTGCGCCATCTCGACCACGACCACGATGAAAATGCCGAACCACAGCAGATCGATAC
>JACCZX010000405.1 GCA_013695705.1 Burkholderiaceae bacterium
GCGCGAGCTGGCAGCGAAGTTTGCGCATGGCGCACCAATGCGGCCGCCGCCTGCTCATTTGGAAGCGCGCATCCTGGAGGCAATCCAGGCCGAGAAGCCTGAGTGGTCTGTTGCTCCGCGCGCCGCATCCTCGAGCCGGATGAATTGGCTGCCGTGGGCGCTGGCGGCTTGTCTCGCGCTTGGCTGTGTGATGCTGGCCGCTGATCGCGCGAAGATCCGAAAGGAAATGGCCCATCTCGAGAAGCGCGACGTCTTCGCGCAGATGAAGATTGCGACTCTCGCCTCGCAACTGGAGAGTGCTCCGCGCGCGAATGCCGTTGTCCTCTGGGATGCCGAGAAACAGGAAGGCGTGCTGAAGCTGGCGGATGTGCCGCCCAACGACACCGATCGCGATTATCAGCTTTGGATCGTCGATCCGGATTACAAACAGCCGGTCGATGCGGGTGTTTTTCACCTCTCCGATGACGGCGCGACCAGGATATCGTTTCGACCCAAATTGCACGTCACGACGGCGAACGCCTTCGCGGTTAGCCTCGAGCGTAAAGGTGGCGTTCCCAAAGCGGAAGGCCCGATGATTTTGCTCGGGAAGTAATCGGGCGCACACTCCTCCGGCGCAGTCGGGTCGCCTTAGTTTCGAGCGGAACTTTTCCTGGCGGAACGCTTTTTCTGGTCGCCTTGATCGCCGAAGCCGGACTTCACGATCTTTTTCGCTTTCTTAGTACGGTCCTGTTTCTGCGATTTGCCGACATCGTCACTGCTCTTGAACTTGCCGCCGCTATCTCGCTTTACGTAACGGCTGCCGCCTTTGTTGGGCGTGACGAGCTCGCGTTTATTGCTGGACCTTTTCGAAGATTTTTTTGCTGGCATAACTAGTGTTCGGCGCGCGGGGCCGATTAGGCCGCTTCTCCACGCCTCGCCCTTTTCGCTCTGCGCTTTCAGTGTTAGCCTCGCCGCTCCGCGATGGCCGCCAATTACAAAGAGACGCTGAACCTGCCCAAGACGGATTTTCCGATGAAGGCAAGCCTGACCACACGCGAGCCAGAGGTCCTCGCAATGTGGGAGGAAACGCGGCTTTACGAGCAGATCCAAAAGTCGCGAGAGGGCGCCGAACTGTTCGTGCTCCACGACGGCCCGCCTTTTGCGAATGGCGACGTCCACATGGGCACCGCGCTGAATAAGATCCTGAAGGACCTGGTCGTAAAATCGAAGACGATGGCTGGCTTCCGCGCGCCCTATGTCCCGGGCTGGGACTGCCACGGGTTGCCGATCGAGTTCAAGGTCGTGAAAGAAACACGCGGCCTTTCACCCTTGGACGTGCGGAAGCGCTCGGAGGAATTCGCACGCGGCTTCGTCGATAAACAGCGGACCCAATTCAAGCGCCTTGGCGTAACCGGGGACTGGGAACATCCATACCTTACGCTCAGTCCCGCCTACGAAGCGGAGATCCTGCGCGCCTTCGCCGTCTTCGTGGAGAAAGGACTCGTCTATGAATCGAAGAAGCCGGTCTTTTGGAGCACGGGCGCGCAGACCGCGCTCGCGGTCGCCGAAGTCGAATATCACGACCGCGAAGACATCGCGGTCTATGTGAAGTTTCCGATTGTGACCGGCGCGCTGAAAAATAAAGCGAGCATCGTCATCTGGACGACGACGCCCTGGACGTTGCCGGCGAACCTGGCGATCGCGCTGCACCCGAAGGAGCTCTATGTCGTGCGCGAGTTCGAGCGCAAAGTAGCGCATGCCTCTGGCTCGCGTTCTGAAACGCGCAACCGAGACGGTCGCGCCACGTTGGTCCTCGCCGCGTCGCTGGTGGATAAATTCTGCGCTGCGACTGGCTGGAAACCCGTCGGCGAGCCCATCCAAACCTTCCCCGGCTCGAAGCTCGAAGGCCTTGGTGCACAACACCCGTTCCTTCCGCGCACTTCCATCATCCTGACCGCCGATTTCGTCACGATGAATACCGGCGCCGGTTGCGTGCACATCGCGCCGGGCCATGGCGATGACGACTACTCGTTAGGCCACCGGAATGGTTTGCCGATCCTGTCGCCCGTCGACGATCACGGCCGCTTCTCGGAAGAAGCCGGATTGTCGCAGCTCACGGGCAAATATGTCTTCGACGCCAATGCCGACATCGTGGCGCTCCTGCGCGAACGCGGCATGCTGGTGGCCGAGGGCGTTTACCTGCATTCGTACCCATATTGCTGGCGCTCGAAGACGCCGATCATCTTCCGTGCGGTTGAGCAATTCTTCATCCGGATCGACGATCTGCGGGCCCCGGCGCTCGCGGCGATCAAAGATGTGACCTGGCTGCCGCCGTGGGGAGAGAATCGCATCGCCGGCACGGTCGAGTCGCGTCCCGATTGGGTCATCTCCCGGCAACGGAGCTGGGGCGTGCCGTTACCGGTATTCTATTGCCCCGTAACGTATGCCTCTGGCTTGCGTTCCGAAGAGCGCAACCGGGACGGTCACGCTACGGAAGCTGTCCTGAACGCCGACTGGATCCGCAAGCTCGCTGATCTCGTGGCCAGGCGCGGTTCGAATGTCTGGTTCGAACTTGACGACGCGGCGCTCACTCGTGAACTCGGCTTGCCCGAAGGAACCCGGCATCGCAACGACACGCTCGATGTCTGGATTGATTCGGGCGTCAGCCATGAGGCCGTGCTCGCGACTCATTCCGAGCTGCGAGATCCGGCCGACATGTATCTCGAGGCGACGGATCAGCATCGCGGTTGGTTTCAGTCCTCGCTCCTGACGAGCGTCGCGTTGCACGATCGCGCGCCCTACCGGACCTGCGTCACGCACGGGTTCG
>JACCZX010000424.1 GCA_013695705.1 Burkholderiaceae bacterium
CGCAGTCGCTGACCGTCGATCAAACGTATGCGGTCACCGCCTACGTACTGCACTTGAACGAAATCGTTCCGGCTGATTTCGAGTTGAACGAAAAAACGCTGCTCAGCGTGCAGATGCCGAATCGCAACGGCTTGACGACCGCGCACGGACTGACTCGAGTGCAAGGCAAGCCTGACGCGCAGGGCGCGCTGTGCATGAAGGATTGCGTAAAAGAAGTGAAGATCGCGTCCGAGCTGCCCGAGTTCGCGCGCAATCAAAACGGCAACCTGGCGCAGCAGAAGCGCGCGCTCGGTCCGATGCGCGGCATCGACACCGCTCGCTATGAGGTTGGCAAAGACGGCAAACCGAGCACTGCGACTGCCGCAGTTTCAGCGACCTCGGTTGACGCCAAAGCCGACCCGAAAGATTTGCTGACGCGCAATGCCTGCACTGCTTGCCACGGCCTGAGCAACAAGATCGTCGGCCCCGGGTTCAACGAGATTGCAAGCAAGTATCAGGGCCGCGCCGATGCGCATACGTATGTATTGACGAAGATCAAGGAAGGCGGGCAGGGCGTATGGGGTGCGACCCCGATGCCGCCGCAGCCGAGTGTGAAGGACACCGACGCGAATGAGATCGCGCGCTGGATCGTCGGTGGCGCCAAATGATTTCAAGGATCGGGGTTATCCCGAAAACGCACGGTCACGCAGTGAACGCGCTGCTACAGTGCAACGTTGCATTTTGAAGCTTTAGAAGCAGGAGAACTCAATGACTCAGAATCGCAGAGAATTTGTAAGGCTTAGCGGTGTGTTCGCACTGATGGCTGCCGCCGGCCTGGTGGGCGCCGACGAAGCGTTCGCGCAACAACAGGCATGGAACAAGGCCGCATTCGAGACGACGAGTCTGGATGCAACAGTCAAGGCGCTCGGCGGGACAACCGCGGCGCAGAGCGCGGATATTTCGATCACCGCACCGGATATCGCAGAAAACGGCGCAGTGGTTCCGGTCGGCGTGACCAGCAAGATTCCGAACACGCAGAACGTCTACATCCTGGTCGAAAAAAATCCTAACGCACTGGCGGCGGGCTTCGGCATTCCTGCCGGCACCGAAGCGAACGTGGCGACCCGCATCAAGATGGGGCAGACCTCGAACGTGCACGCCCTCGTCAAGGCCGATAACAAGTTCTACGTGGCGACCAAGGAAGTCAAGGTCACGCTGGGTGGTTGCGGCGGCTAGGGAATTCAGTGATCGGTGATCAGTGATCGGTCATCGGTGATTGGTTTATGTGCTTGTGGAATGTCCGGCTTTGCCAGCGATTCCACACTAACTAATCGCGCAAAAGTAGGTTTGTACTTTTGCGTGCAGGAGGAGCTATGGCAGATCCGATGAGAATCCGTGCGACCGAGCAGCCTGATGGCGTCGACGTGCGTGTACTGATGGCCCACGAGATGGAAACCGGGCTGCGGCGCGATTCGGCCGGCAAGCTGGTGCCGGCGCACCACATCTCCAACGTTACGGTCAGCCATAACGGCAAGCCGGTGCTCAATGCCGAGTGGGGCCCGGCTGTCGCCAAGAATCCGTATTTGCAGTTCAAATTCAAAGGCGGCAAGAAGGGCGACAAGCTGACCGTAACGTGGACCGATAACAAAGGCGATACGCGCACCGACGAAGCCACGATCAGCTGATCGATCTTCATCGCCGTCACAGACCGGCGAGCGATATAACTACAGGCAGGGAGACGCAAGACATGAAGGGAAACACGCTGGCGGCACTGATGGGTGCCGCGCTCGCGCTTTGGTCGATTCCGGCGCCGGCACAGAACAGCACCGCCGATGCGATTGCACGCTATCGCGAGCTGCTGCAGGACGGCAACCCCGCCGAGCTCGTCGTCGCGCGCGGCGAAGCGCTGTGGAAGGAAAAGCGCGGTCCGAAGAAGGCATCGCTCGAGCAATGCGATCTCGGTCTTGGCGCCGGCGTCGTCAAGGGCGCGTATGCGGAGCTGCCGCGCTACTTTGCCGACACCGACAATGTGATGGATTACGAAAGCCGCGTCGTGCATTGCATGGTGGCGTTGCAAGGCTTTGATCCCGCAGCGGTGACCAAGAACCCATTCTCTGGCACCGGCCAGCGGCAGACCGATATCGAAGCGTTGGTAGCCTACGTCGTCGAGCAATCGCGCGGCGTGCCGGTGAAAATTTCGCAGGCACATCCGCAGGAAAAGGCTGCGCACGATCGCGGCAAGCAATTGTTCTATATGCGCGCCGGTCCGTATGACTTCTCGTGCGCCAGCTGCCACGGAGTGACCGGCCAGCGCATCCGCTTGCAGGATCTGCCGAATATCGCAAACGTCAAGGAAGACGCGGAGCGCGCATTTACCACGTGGCCCGCGTATCGCGTGTCGCAGGGTACGTTGCGATCGATGCAGTGGCGCCTGAACGATTGTTTTCGCCAGGCGCGTTGGCCTGAGCCCGTGTTCGGGTCGCCCGCCACAGTGGACCTGATTACCTTCCTGGGCGTCAACGCCAACGGCGCGAAGATGGATTCGCCGTCGATCAAACGCTGAGGGTATGAATATGAAACGCAAACATGTTCTCGCAGTTGCCTCGGTTATCGGTGGTGCAATCCTGGTCGGCTGCGCGACCTACACAACCCCTACGCGTGAAGAAACGCTGCAGGTCGTCAACAGCTCGTTTCGCGACCGCGGTATCGCAAAGCTGGATCGGCTCAAGCAATCCGATACGCAGATAGCTTGTTCGGAAGCAGCGCTCACCGGCAAGGAATTGCCGAAGGACGTGAGTGCACGTCTGGAAAAGGCGGCGCTGGCAACGGTCAAGTATCCGGCCGACGGCGCGTACCTGGGCGACTTCAAGCAGGGCGAGCGCATAGCGCAAACCGGCGTCGGTTTGCAATGGAGCGATACCGACAAGACAGTCGCCGGCGGCAATTGCTACGCGTGTCACGAGTTGACTTCACAGGAGCTCGCGTTCGGCAACATCGGGCCGTCGTTAAAGGGGTATGGAAAACTGCGCGGTAACTCGAAGGAAGTCGTGTCGTACACGTGGGGCAAGCTGTGGAACTCGCACGCTTTTAACGCATGCTCGCAGATGCCGCGCTACGGCGATGCCAATATTTTGACGACGGCGCAGCTGAAGGACGTGATGGCGCTGTTGCTCGACCCGAATTCTCCGGTCAACAAGTAGCAGCAGTCTCAACCGGCGGCGAGTTACTTGCACAAACTTTTTCTCGCGCTGGCCGGAGCGCTTTTGATGATTGCCACGCCTGCGCGCGCGCAAGCTTCGGGCGAAGTCGGCAGCTCCGTGCAATGGCGGGACGTGATGTTGCTTGACGGACGCACGTTGAAGGCAAGCGAATTACGTAGCAACGCAGTAGTAGTGCAAATCTGGGCTTCATGGTGCCCGTTCTGTGCAGCGCAGAACCCTCATGTGCAGAAGTTGCACGACGCACAAGCCGCTCGCGGCCTGACCGTTCTGGCATTTTCAATCGACCAGACCGAGCAGGCCGCGAAAAATTACGTGGCGAAGCGCGGCTACACGTTCAACATCGCAATGCGCAATGCCGACGTCGATCGCTGGTTTGGTCGCAATCGCACGCTGCCCGAGACTTACGTCGTCGATGCGTCCGGCAAGGTCGTGTTCGTGCATCGCGGAG
>JACCZX010000013.1 GCA_013695705.1 Burkholderiaceae bacterium
GTCGTGATGGTGTTCCTGATTCTCGCCGCGCAATATGAAAAATGGTCGTTGCCGTTTTCCGTGCTGATGGCGTTGCCGTTCGGCACGTTCGGGGCGCTCGCCGCGGTGTATCTGCGCGGGCTCACTAATGACGTGTATTTCCAGATCGGCCTGGTGACATTGCTGGGCCTGGCCGCCAAGAACGCGATCTTGATCGTCGAATACGCCTCACTGAAGGCGGCCGAAGGTTATTCGACCGCGGCGGCGGCGATCGAGGCGGCGCGTTTGCGGTTCCGCCCGATCGTGATGACTTCGCTCGCATTCATTCTCGGTGTAGTGCCGCTGGCGTTTTCATCGGGTGCGGGCGCCGGCGCGCGTATCTCGGCGGGTACCGGCGTAATGGGCGGCATGCTGGCCGCGACCTTCCTCGCGATCTTTTTCGTGCCGCTGTTCTTCAAGCTGATCACCGATCGCAAGTTGCGCGAGACGCGAAGTGCCGAGCAGTTGTACGCGGAAGTCGCCGACGGCGAGCGCCGCAGCGCCGCAGCGCATGCGCAGCTTGCAGCCGAAGCAGCGTCATCGGTGCACGTGCGCAAGGGACAACTGACGCATCGCAAAGAAGCGCACGAGGGAGGCGAGTGATGATGGTTGCTAAAAAGTTCGCCGCCGTTGCCGCCACACTGGCACTTGCCGCGTGCGCGTCGACCGACACGCGCTTGCCGGCGCTTGATCTACCCGCGCCGACCTCGACACACGTCGCCGGCGTCGAACGCTGGTGGACGCAGTTCAACGATCCGCAGCTGACGACGTTGATCGAAGAAGCGCTTGCAGCGAACCTCGATCTGCGTCTGGCCATCGTTCGCATCGACGAAGCGCGCGCCAGTCTGCGGCTGGCGCGCTCGTCGCTCTATCCGTCACTCGACGCCGATTTTGGGGCAAGCCGCGCGCGCCGCAGCCAGTCGACCGACTTTGCATTTCCCGGCCCCCAGATTTCAAACGCTTTCAGTGGGGGATTGCGGGCTGCGTACGAAGTGGATTTGTGGGGGCGACTCGCCTCGGGCCGCAGCGCCGCGCAGGCAGAGTTGCTTGCGACGCGCTACAGCGCGGAGACGGTGCGCACTGCATTGGCGGCGCAGGTGGCATCGACCTATTTCTCGCTGCGTGCGCTCGACGCTGAGTTACAAATTGCACGCGACACGCTCGGCACGCGCTCGGAGAACATCAAGCTGCAGAAGCAACGATTCGATGCGGGGCTGGTCGGTGAATACGAACTGCGACTGTCGGAGGCCGAGCGTTCCGCCGTTGCCGCCGTGATCCCGGCACTCGAGCGTGCGATCGCGCAGTCTGAAGCCGCGCTGGCGGTCCTTGCGGGACGCAGCGCGCGCGAGGTTTACACCCCGATGGTCGCGCGCGGCAAGGATCTCGCGACGATCGCGACAACAAGCGAGATCGAACTCGAAGTGCCTCCCGGCTTACCCGCTGACCTGCTGGCGCGGCGGCCCGATATCCGCCAAGCCGAGGCGAATTTAACCGCAGCCAGCGCGCGTATCGACGAAGCACGCGCACAATATTTTCCGTCGCTGATCCTGACCGGGCGCTTTGGCGGCGAAAGCAGCGACCTGTCCGATCTATTCTCCGCACCGGCCCGCATGTGGTCGATCGCAGGCAACCTGTTGCAACCGATCATTGGCGCGGCGCGCATTGGCGCGCAGGTCGACGCTGCCACTGCGCGTCGCAATCAAGCCGAGATCGGCTACGTGCAATCGGTGCAGGCTGCGTTCCGCGATGCGCACGATGCACTCGTCGCGCACCGCAGCGCACGCGACGTCTTCGTCGCGCAGGATGAACGCCGCTCGCAACTGACCGATGCCTTAAGGCTTTCCGATCTGCGCTACAAGAGCGGATATTCGAGCTTCATCGACGTGCTCGACAATCAACGCAATCTGCTCGATGCGCAGCGCGCACGCGTGAATGCATTACGCGATCGACAAACTGCGCTGGTCGATTTGTACAAGGCGCTCGGCGGCGGCTGGTCGCCGGAAGTGTTCGCACAAAGCGCGGCACCACCGCGCTGAGCACGATCGTCAAGCTGACGTAGCCAAACCTTCTTCGTTCACCACGGCCGCGTCGAGTTTCCACGTCTTGCGCACGACATCGAGCAGAGCCGCGATACCCGGCTCGTCTGCGCGCTTCGCCAGGCAGACGAACCAGAGCGCGGTGTCCACCGCAGCCCGGGTCCAGATCACCACTTCGCCCGCGCGCTCGAGGCGGCGTGCAACGTCGTCTCGTATCAGTGCCAGTCCGAGACCGGAAACAACCAGGTTCGTGATCACGCTCTCATCGTCGGCCTGCACCGAGGCGCTCGGCGACGGCAACGAGCGCTGTGCAAACAAGTCGCTGACCAAACTTGTGTGCGTACTGATTCCCGGCGTGCCGATCCACGGCAGCGCACGAATCGCGTCCCACGCGGCGCCGTCGACCCGGTCAGCCCACGCCGCCGGCGCGGCCACTCGATAGATCAACCGCCGTAGGTGAACGGTGCAGAATTCCGCACCCGGCGCGTCACCGAAGAAAAAACTTGCATCGAGCTCGCCGCCTTGCACGCCGGCGATCGCCGCGCCCGACATTGCATGGTGCAGCTCAAGCTTCAGACGCGGGTGCGTATCGCGCGTGAGCGCCAGCAGATCCCCGAGCCGATTCGATTCCGGATCGGCCACAGTGCCTACGCCCAATATCCCGCTGATGTCGCCCTGCATTTTTTGCGCAGTGCGTTTGACATCCTCGGCCGCCGTCAGGACGCGGCGCACTCGTACCAGTAACTCGCCACCGGCGTCGGTCAGCGCCATGCCCGATGAAGCGCGCTCGAACAGCCGCACACCCAACTCGCTTTCAAGCGCCTTGATGTGCCCGCTTACCGCAGGCTGGCTCAGATGAAGGCGCTCAGCCGCCCGCGTCAAGTGACTTTCTTCAGCAACCGCGGCAAATGTTCGAAGCTGATAGAGCTCCATAACCGGTCCTTAACTATCTGATCGATGAAATTGCGCGCTGCCGCAATATCAAATCAGCTTAATCGGCATTTCCGATCGTAAGCATTTGAAATTACGATTTTATTTCCCTTCTATTCGGCCTGATTATCTCATGGTGCATGGCAGCAATTCCTGCCTAATGAACTCGGAGTCGAATTATGTTTACCTGGACATTTAACAATCTGATCGGCTTTCGCCCGCGCGCCACGCCGGTGCCTGCTGTACCACCCAAGGCCCCGGCGGCGACGACTGGACTTGCGCCCAATCCACATCTGGCGGCGCGGCGCGCGCAGGCGCTACGGAGCATGTTTCCGAAGCTTTCAAGTTGGTTTGCCAGCCAGCGTGACTCGCTGATCATCGGCGAAATCAAC
>JACCZX010000057.1 GCA_013695705.1 Burkholderiaceae bacterium
AGGACATGATCGACATTCAGTCGTTCATCTGGGTTCAGGGTTCATCTGAGTACGACGAATAAGTCGGGTCGTCGAACGCCAAGTCTGAGTTGAAGGGACGATGGTGTTGGTTACGGCCACTTCCTCCGCTAGCGCGGCGTTCTCAGCCGCCCCTTTGCATTGCTGCGCCTTATCTTCCGGCAATCACCATGATCTCGACCAGGGCTTTCGGATCAGCGAGCTTTGCCTCGACGCAGGCGCGTGCCGGGAGGTTTTTCTTGTCGACCCACTCCGCCCACACCTCATTCATCGGCGCGCGGTTGCGGATGTCGGTTACCCAGATGTGGCACTGCACGAGCTTGGATTTACTTGATCCGCACTTGGCGAGCAAGCGATCGATGTCGTCGAGAATTTCCTTCGTTTGGCCCTTGATGTCTTTGTTCATGTCTTTGGCCACGATGCCCGCCAAGTAAACGGTGTCGCCGTGCTCGACGGCTTGCGAAAGAATGGCGCTCTGGTCATGTCGCGTAATGCTCATTGCTGGGCCCTTTAGGTAACCTTAGATATCGAGCGCTGCCGCTTCAGGATGTCGTTGTAGTCTTTTGAATCTCAGGGAACACCGCGCGTCGTTTGCAGCGAGTGGATGTACAAGCAATGGCAGGCGGAAATGAGGCGATCTGCAAAGAGATCATGACGGGAGAGCAGTCCGCACCAGGCTCTTATTGGGCGATCGGTGAAGATAGGCCGCGCGACGACGCAGACTGCGCGTCGCGCGACTCGACAACGGCAAGGTCCAGGGCTGAATTAAGCTGCCCAGCTTATCGACCTTGCATTACAGGCCACCGCTTCGCGCGGCCGGTAGGAAATTCCATCTAAGCGCCGTACTCGGTTTTTTTCGTGACATAAATATCTCGGCCCCATCGCTTCTCTGAGCTCCTTGGCGCGCTGCGCAAACCACTCGAGCCGCTCTGCGGGGGGATTCACTTTCACAATCTCAACCTGCGTGGGAGTGATCCAATCCTGAACTTCAGCACTTGCATCCGGTTTGAATATCACGCTCAACCCTCCTTGGTTTGTGATGCGGGATGATCACCAAAGAACACCAAAGTGACAATCAAAATCAGCGCCAAATCCTTCGAAAGATCTACCATTTGTCGGCTGCTGAACGCGTCCCATTAAACCTTTGCGTTTCGCACCACGGAGTGACATTAGTTCCGTTGCGCTTTCATACTTCACTACAACATTTCACGTCTGAATTGCTTGACATCTGAAAGAAGGCTCGGAAAAAGCGACACCGGAATAACTGCTAACTTTGATGTTGAACTGACAGCACGCGCACAACCTTAGCGCCGCATGGTCACTCGTCCGGGCTTAATTCGAACACTTAAAGAAAAACGGGCTGCATCGCTGCAACCCGTTGATCTGACTAGCGCTCTCCGCAGGATTCGAACCGGGGAGCCGCAAGCTAAAAACGCTGCTAGTTTTTCTTATCTTCCGTCGGTTTTTTTTCTTCCGGCGGCGGAACGACCACTATCGTGCTACCCGATCTTCCGGAGGCTCCGGGAGCGCCCTCCGCCCCGGGAGCCCCCGGCGCACCCGCAGGACCTTGCGGACCGGGCACAGGAGTCGGCACCGTGACGACCGCCGGATTCGGGCTCGGCACAAGTACCGGAACTGGTTGAACCACGACCTTCTCTTCTGTTTTTTGGCAAGCGATCAGTCCAAGTGTGGCGGCGACGATCGCTGTGGGTAGCATCAAATATTTCATCATTGTTCCCTCTTGTTTGCGGTTGTCTGGCGCGCCCGGCAGGATTCGAACCCACGACCCCTTGGTTCGTAGCCAAGTACTCTATCCAACTGAGCTACGGGCGCAAGGCGGCGAAGTTTATCACCGTATGCAGACGCCCAATCGCGCATTGGCTACGAACCGCGCAACAGTTGCGCCGCGCGCTTGGTAGTTTGTCGCGAGCCTTTGTAGTCCGCCCACGGGTCACTGCTCAGCTTTGTCAGGCGTGCAAGCGTGCTGGTGATGTTCCACTCACTCGCACTTTTCAAACCTTCAAGCTCGCTCCACGCCAGCGGCACCGACACCCCGAGCCCCGGCCGCGCGCGTGCCGAAAACGCAGCAGCAGTTGTCGCACCACGACCGTTGCGCAGATAGTCGATAAAAATGCGCCCGACACGATTCGATGGCCCACTCTTGGCCACGAAGCGCTGCGGCACTGTTCGTGCGAGATGCACTACCACCGCTTCCGAAAAATCCTTGACTTCGTCCCAGCCCAACGACGCCGTCAGCGGAACGATGACGTGCAGACCTTTGCCGCCGCTGGTTTTCAAGAACGACTTCAGCTTGAGCTCATCCAGGAACGCCTTGGTCAACATCGTGCCCTCCACGATCTGCTGCCACTCGACGCCCTCGCCCGGATCAAGATCGAACAGCAGGCGATCCGGATTTTCGATCGATTTGACCGTGGCGTTCCAGGTGTGAAATTCGATGACGTTGAGTTGCGCCGCCTGCACCAACGCCTGCGCGGTAGCAACCTCAAGCATCGGCGGATGCCCCGGCAAGAACGCCGGGTCGAGCTCGTTGACGCCTGGAATACGCATGGTGTCCACGTGCTTCTGAAAAAAGAGCTGCCCTTTTATTCCGCTCGGGCCGCGCACCAGCGACGTAGGTCTACCCTTCAGGTGCGGCAGCATGTACTTGGCAATGCTTTCGTAGTAGCGGACGAGATCCAGCTTGGTCAGACCCGTCGTCTCATCGACGACTCGCTCGCCGTGACTGATTTTCACTCCGGCACTCAGCGTTACCCCGGGTCCTTTCGCTGACTTCTTCACCGACACTTTGGAAGGAGGACCAGGTGCACTAGGCGTCTGAGCGGCAGACTTCGACGGCGGCGCGATAACGGTTTCCTTCGTGATATTGCCCGGCGGCTTGTCGGTCCGCAGTCCGTGAAAGACCGAGTGCCGAATTCGACCCTCGCTGGTCCATTCGCCGAACGAAACTTCGGCCACCAGCTTCGGCTTGACCCAGTGGCCTTTGACTCCCGTCGGCAGTTGATGAAACGGTGCCTGCTTTGTTTCCAGCGCAGACAATTTTCTTTTCAACGCATTGAGCGTCTTCTCGTCGAAGCCGGTGCCCACGTTGCCGGCATAAATCAATTGCCCCTGCGCATCATGCACGCCGAGCAGCAGCGATCCGAGGCCGGTGCGGCTCCCGCGCGGATCGGTGTACCCACCTATGACGAACTCCTGCCGTTGCGTGCACTTAAGTTTTATCCACGAACTCGAACGCGTGGACGTGTACGGCGCATCCGCGCGCTTGCCGATCACCCCCTCGAGCCGCAAATCGCAAGCCGCCTCCAGCAACGAGCCCGCGTCAGCCTCGAACTCCTCGCTGAATTTCAAATGACTCGACGTGTTCGTGCTCAGCACTTGCTGCAATAAATTGCGGCGCTCGCGCAGGGGCACCTCGCGCAAATCATGGCCGGCAAAGTACGGCAGATCGAACAAGTAGTAGTGGATGTCTTGCGTCGCCGCGGTATCGAACGCATTCTGCAGAGACTGAAAACTGGTGCGGCCGTCGCCCGACGGAACCACGATTTCACCGTCGAGCCAACCGCCAGGCAGTTCGAGCGCGGCGATTGCCAACGCCAAATGTTTTAGTTTCGACGTCCAGTCGTGTCCGTTGCGAGTGAATAGACGAATGTCGGTGCCGTCCACGCGAGCGACAATGCGGTAGCCGTCGAATTTGATTTCATAGATCCAGTCACCGGTAGTGGGCGCAGCGGATGCCAGCGTCGCCAATTGCGGTGCCAGTGAAAAGGGCAGCTTTGCCGTATGTGCGCCGGTGGGAAGAGAGGGTTGCGCAAATAACGCAGGTGTTTTTTTTACGCCGATCTTGCGCGCCACCGTTTTTTTGCCCGCCGAGCGCGGACTGCTCACTGCCGCGTCCGGCGCGTTCACACTGTCGGGCATTGCTTCGGTGATGTCGAATTCTGCCGCCGGCCGCGCCGTCTCATCACGCTCCTTGATCAGCAGCCAGGGCTCCTGCCGCTCAGTGCCGCGGCCGCGCATTCGCACCAGCGTCCAATGACCGTTTAGCTTCTCACCCTGGAGTTCAAATTTCAATTTTCCCTGGCGGTAACCCTCGAGCGCATCGTTGATCGGAATCCACACACCACGATCCCACACGATGACGGTGCCTGCGCCGTACTGACCCTTCGGAATGACGCCTTCAAACGTCGCGTACTCGAGCGGATGGTCTTCGACGTGCACGGCCATACGTTTGTCAGCCGGATCAAGACTCGGGCCCTTGGGAACCGCCCAACTTTTCAACGTGCCATCGAGCTCAAGTCGAAAGTCGTAGTGCAGGCGACTAGCAGCGTGCTTTTGAATAACGAAAGTCAGCGCCTTGCCGGATGGCTTGACCGCGCCCTTCGGCTCCGCCGTGATGCCGAAGTTGCGCTTGGTCCAGTATTTTTCGAGGTTGTTCGCCATGGCGGTGCGTCAAACGCAAAGTGCGTGCCAAGACGCGGGCTACAGTTGCGCAAGTGGCCGATCAATTTTCAGTCACAACAACAGAACAACGCATACCGAGAGCGGGATCGCGAGGGCACCGAACGCTACGGCGAAGCTTCCAGTCCAGTCCGCGACGGTTCCGAACAGAAGTGGCCCGATGACGATTCCGAGGTACGTGAACGCGAGCGTTCCGCCAGTGACTTTGGCGATCTGGCCGGGCGGTGCCAGCCGCGCCACCGTTGCCAAGTAAACGCCATTCCATCCTCCTGCGGTGGCGCCAAAAATCACCATCAAGGCTACGACCATGAAAGGCGGACTTGTATCGTCCAAAACCAATGTCGACAGCGCACTTGCCGCCATCGCGGCCGCCAGGAAAATCAGAGTTCGCTTCGCTCCAGCGCCGCTATCGGCCACCCATCCCCAGAACACCCGCGCGAGCGCCCCCGTGGCCTGAGTTGCCGATAGCGCCACACCCGCTGCAACGATCTGCCAGAGCAATGTCTGCGTCAAAAAGGTCACCAGATAAACCGCGAGGCAAAACTGGGTGGCAGAAAAAACGCCCGAT
>JACCZX010000061.1 GCA_013695705.1 Burkholderiaceae bacterium
GTTGATTTTGAAGTTGCCGCACGAATGCCCGCAGTCCCAACGCCCGCCGCCTGCGGGCGTTGCCTTTTGGGGCGGTCATGCGGCTCTCCGCCGTCGTAGTTGCCCTACTTCCCAGCGTGAATTGCGCGGGCCGTTTCGTAATGGTTGTGGAAAACGACCATCTGCGACCATGCGCCAAATGGTTGACGGCGAAACGTTCTCGTGGAGGGCGACAACCTGAACGTCCACCTTCGCCGAATCCGGCAACTGGTCAAGCTCACGGAGTTTCTCCTCCGGTGACCGCCTTTGTGCTGCTGGCATCGATTCTCCTGTCGCATTGATTCGCGATTACTTTCAGGAGAAAGATTGTCTTTGCACGAGAGCGCAGATGCACGCAATCTGTTGGCTACCGTCGTGGCCAATTTACTTTTTGACTTTGAGGGCTTTCTTGATGTTTCCGAGTGATACGTCGATGCCAAACTCCTGCATGACACGCTTGCGCAAGCTCTTGTGCCGGCTTCCACTTGAGAACTCGCGTTCGCTTGCCTGGCGAATTAAATCTTGGTCGCTGAAGCGATCGAACATCGCCTCTTCTTGCAAAAGGCGGATGTACGTCTCGTGCAGAGACCTAAAGTTTTCGAAGATGACGTTCCGACACGTCGCTTGATCTTTCGCCTTTTCAATAAATTTTGCATCGCACAGTGTCTCTGAAATTTCGTCCCGAACCTTCGCTAGGTCGGCGACATTACGTTGAACGATTAGGCTTCTGCAATTTGTCGTTGACCTGATCCCCGCGCAAATCGCGCGCGCATCGTCAATCCACATCTCGATTGGCCAGCGCTCCCATAGGAATAGCTGGTCGCGGGCCAGTACGGGCTTTCGAAAGGGATCACGCCACCGCCCGAGCCTGCCGGATTTTTGAGGTTGCGAATGTCGCCCACGTCTGCGCCAACTCTCGCCGCTTCTCAACCATGTCACCGCGGCGGTAGGCGAGCTCGACTTTCGAGCCAACTGCATGCGCCAGCGCCATCTCGCGCACTTCATGCGGGAAGTGTTGAGTCTCAGCGCACCAGTCTGTAAACGAACTTCTGAAGCCGTGCGGGACCGCATCGACTTGCATGCGCCGCATCAGCTGCAACAGCGCCATGTTGCTAAGGGACTTGCCGCGTGGACTCGGAAACACGTAAGTGTCGTAACGCACGACGCTTTTCAAAAGCTGCAGCGATTCTCGAGCTAGCGGCACTCGCCACTCGCGCTTTGCCTTCATTCGCTCGGGCGGGACGATCCACAAGCCACGCTGAACGTCGATTCTGAAATCGCTGCGTTTGCCAGAGAGGCTTTTGGCGGAGGTGGTGAGATTCGAACTCACGAAGGACTTACGCCCTTGCCGGTTTTCAAGACCGGTGCCTTAAACCGCTCGGCCACGCCTCCGAGAGCGTATTTTGCCGTTTTGTCGGCGCCTGCGTGCGAAAATAACGGTGGAGGAAATAGTGTCGGCAGCAAATCCTGTTTCGTTGCTCGTGGGCTATGGGCCTTTCTCGCAATTGAACGATTGCGCCGAGCCGGCGCAGCCATGCATCTTCGTCAGCATTCCTAGTTATCGCGACGCCGAGACCCAGTGGACCGTAAAGGATTTGTTCGAAAAGGCTCGCTATCCGGACCGGGTTTTTGTAGGAATTTGTTGGCAGTTTGATCACGAGCAGGACGCGCATTGCTTTGTCGAGCCGTATTCGCGGCCGGCGCAGGTGCGAGTTATTGATCTGCCGGCCGCCGAGAGCCGAGGTGCAAACTGGGCCCGGTCACAAGCCATGTCGTTATGGCAAGGCGAACCCTACGTTCTGATGATCGACGCGCACATGCGCTTCGAGCGCCATTGGGACGAGATGCTGCTCGACATGCTGCAACAATGTCCAAGCAACGACGCGGTTCTCACGACGTTTCCCACCCAGTACACACCGCCCGATAAGTGTGATCGCAACGGCATCAAGCTGATGGCGTTTCGTGAATTCACAGCCGCTTCGGCCGGCGCACCACCGAAGCTGCGCTATCGGAGCTTTAGGATAAAGCCGCCGGAGCTACCGACCGCGCCGGTTCCAACGGCTACAGTGGCGCACGGTTTCATGTTTGCTTCAGCGCGCCTTTTCCAAGCGGTGCTGATCGATCCGCACATATACTTTTTTGGTGATGAGCTGACGTTCGCCACACGTGCGTGGACGCACGGATGGGATTTTTATTCTCCCCATCGACCGGTTTTGTTTCACCTGTGGGATAGAACGACGCGTCCGCGTCACGCCCATGATCAGCCTGCCGGTGTTCGATTGTTACGCCGACGCAGCGCAGCTCGCGTCGCACATTTAGTTGGCATTGAGAGATGCACTGATCCACACGCGCTGGTCGAACTGGCGCAATACGGTTTCGGCAGTAAACGTAGCCTGCGCGAATACGAGTGCTTTAGCGGTGTCGATTTTAAGAATCGGACGTTGGCGCCACACGCGATGGCGGGCAAATTTGGTCGTGCGCCTGCGGGGATTGTTTCAGCGGCCGAGGCGCGGATATTTATCGCAATTCGCAGCTATCGCGATGAGCAAACACAATGGACGCTGAAAAATCTGTTCGCGGCGGCGAGCAAGCCGCACCGCGTGACCGTAGGAATTTGCTGGCAATTTGAGCCGAGTCAAGACGCGCATTGTTTCGCAGAGATCTATGCGTACCCTAAGCAAGTGCGCGTGGTCGGCACACTCGCGTCACAAACGAAGGGCGGCTGCTGGGCCCACGAGCAGGCGCTTGCGCTGGCACAAGGGGAAGACTATGTGCTGATCATCGATTCGCACATGCGATTCGTTCCGGGCTGGGACGAGAAGCTGATAAACGTGATCGTGTCAGCGAACGACCCAAAGGCCGTGCTGACCGCATGGCTGCCGGGTTACATGCCGCCCGACACGTTGCGTGCCCCTCCAGCAGGGCGTGTACGGCGCATCGCGGTAAAGAAGTTTTCCCACCAGCAACACCCATCGATCGTGCACCTTAAAGGCATCACTGTCGCACAAGAACAAATGGCGGCCGTTAACCCAACCCCGTTTCTAGTCGCCAATTTCATATTCACGCGCGCGAGCATTGTCGATGAAGTTCCGGTCGACCCGCACATTCATCTATATGGCGAAGAGATCACACTGTCGGCTCGACTCTGGACCCATGGCTATACGCTGTATGAACCCGGCGAAACGCTGGCGTACCACTATTGGAAACCGCCTGCGGTTAACGCGCTTGACTTGTATA
>JACCZX010000081.1 GCA_013695705.1 Burkholderiaceae bacterium
GTCAGCCAAGATCATTTCGGCGCCGCGCTCTGCAATCATCAAAGTGGGCGAGTTCGTATTGCCTGAAGTAATCGTGGGCATGATCGATGCGTCCACGATGCGGAGCCCCGAAACTCCGCGCACGCGCAAGCGCGAATCGACAACAGATGATGCATCGTCCGCAGCGCCCATCCGGCAAGTGCCGACAGGGTGAAAAATGGTGGTGCCGATGTCTCCGGCAATGCGAGCCAGCTCGTCCGCCGCCTGGAATTGCGCACCGGGAAGAAATTCCTCCGGGGCATAGCGCTCGAGCGCGGGCTGCGCAGCGATGCGGCGCGCCAGACGCAATGCATCGGCGGCGACCGTTCGATCTTCCTGCGTGGACAGATAGCGGCATTGGATCGCTGGCGCCGCAAGCGGGTCGGGCGACTTGATGCGGACGTAACCTCTCGAGGTCGGCCTCAGGTTGCAGACGCTGGCGGTGAACGCCGGAAAGCGGTGCAGCGGATCGCCGAACTTGTCCAGTGAAAGCGGCTGCACGTGAAATTCGATATTGGGTGTCGCGTGCTCGGTTGAACTGCGGGTGAACCCACCGAGTTGGCTCGGTGCCATGGTCAGCGGCCCGGTGCGCAAGAACGCGTACTCGAGGCCCATCATCATCTTTCCGACCACGCTGTTGGCACGCTGATTCAGCGTGACGGCGTTACGCACCTTGAACACTGTGCGCAGCTGCAAGTGATCCTGCAGGTTCTCGCCGACGCCCGGCAATTCGTGCGCCACGTCGATGCCGTGCTCGCGCAACAGCAGCGCCGGACCGATGCCGGACAGCTGCATGATCTGCGGCGAGCCGATGCTGCCGGTCGCAAGGATCGTTTCCAGGCGCGCTTCAGCGAATGTTTCCTCGCCGGCGCCCCTGAACTCGATGCCGGTGCAGCGCTTGCCGGCCATGCGCAGGCGCACGACATGCGCACCGGTGATGACGCTCAAATTCGGGCGGTTGATGACCGGACGCAAAAAGGCCTTCGAGGTGTTCCAGCGCACGCCGCGCTTCTGGTTGACCATGAAAAATCCGCAGCCCTCGTTGTCGCCACGATTGAAATCATCGCTGCGTGGAATGCCGGCCTGCACCATCGCTTCGCGGTAATTCTTCAGAATTTCCCACGAGAGCCTTTGCGGCTCGACCCGCCACTCACCTCCGGCACCGTGCGCCGCGTCGGTGCCGTGAAAATAATCTTCGCTCTTGCGGAACACCGACAGCACGGAGCTCCAACCCCATGCAGGATCACCGGTGATGCGCGCCCATTCGTCGTAGTCACGCGCCTGGCCCCGCAGGTAGAGCATCGCGTTGATCGATGAGGAGCCCCCGAGCACTTTGCCGCGCGCATAGAGGATGGAGCGCCCGTTTAAACCCGGGTCCGGCTCAGTCCGGTAGCACCAGTCGGTGCGCGGATTGCCGATGCAGTAAAGGTAGCCGACCGGAATGTGGATCCAGATCCAGTCGTCGCGCGCGCCCGCCTCGAGCAGCAGGACCTTGATCTGGGGATCGGCCGAGAGCCGGTTGGCAAGCACGCAGCCGGCAGTTCCCGCACCGGCGATCACATAATCGAACTGCACGGAGTCAATGTGAAGTTAGTGCTTCGGCGCCGCCTTTACGAACTCAACAACATCGTCAAGCACCGGCGCCAGAAACCGCAGCGGAAACGCAAACGCGCCAATTAGCGTTGTGTGACTTGTGCGCGGGTAAATTTGCAGCGTGACCGGAATGCCCGTCTGCTTCAGCTTACTCGCCATCTGTTTGGTGTTGCGCTCGGGATTGATCAGATCATCGTCGGGCGCTGCCGCGAGAAAGGCACGCGGCACCGATTCAGACACGTGGCGAATCGGCTCCGACTCCGGCGGGGTATCCGGATGCAGAAACACCGGCTTCACGTCTGGATTTTCGATTGGAAGAAAGTCGTACGGACCCGCCAGGCCAATCCATCCAGCCAGCTGCGTCGGCAAAATGCTTTCAGCGCTAAGCCAGCGCGCATCGAGCGCCATCATCGCGGCGTTATATCCACCCGCGCTATGCCCCATTACGAACACTCGTTTTGGATCAGCGCCGAGGCGCAGTGCTGCGCGCAGTGCCCACGCCGTCGCCGCCGCGTTGTCTTTCAGAAAATCCGGATACCGCACCTCGGGATACAACCGATAGTCGGGAATGACGGCGACGATTCCGCGCGCAGCGAGTGCTTCGCCCACGAAGCGATAGTGCGCGCGCTCGCCGTGTTTCCATGAGCCGCCGTAGAAGAACACGACTAACGGCCAGCCCTCGGTCGGACGCACTTGCCCAGTTGCCACGAGTGGCACATACACGTCGAGCTTCTGCCGTGTTCCCGTGCCGTACGCGGCGGTAGTCATCTCGTGCGAGTCTGACTCCACGAGTGCATTGAGGCTGCTGAGCGGCGCGCATGCGGTCAAAGCAACGGCGGCGATGATCGCGACAACGACAACGGCGAGGCGTGTCGGCAGCATGCGCGCCATTAGTGAGAACTCCGGCTGTGTTTACGAAATGGCGCCGGGGAAACTCACCGCGCCGGTAAAGCGCCGCTAGGTTACGACCGCCTCGGTCAAGTCAGAGTTTGAATTGCGGGCGCAAACACCAGCAAGCAGACTATTCGCTAGCGCGGCGGCGCTGTCGCTACAAACTCGACGACGTCATCGAGCACCGGCGCCAGGAATCGCAACGGGCCAGCGAACGCCCCAATCAACGTAATGTGATTGGTGCGCGGATAAATCTGCAGTGTGACTGGTACGCCGGCCGATTGAAGCTTGCTCGCCATCTGTCGGGTATTGCGCTCGGGATTCACCAATTTGTCTTCGGGCGCAGCGCCGAGAAAAGTACGCGGCGCTGCCGCCGATACATAACGGATTGGTTGCGACTCAGGCGGGCTGTTCGGGTGAAAGAAGACGGGCTGCGCGTCGGGATTTTCGATCGGAAGAAAATCGTACGGGCCGGCCAGCCCAATCCATCCCGCGAGCTGCGCCGGCTTGAAACCTTCAGCACCCAGCCAGCGCGCATCGAGCGCGATCATCGCGGCGTTGTAGCCGCCCGCGCTGTGCCCCATCGCAAAAACGCGCTTCGGATCAGCGCCCCGTCTTGCAGCCTCGCGGAAAGCCCATGCCACCGCGGCCGCATTGTCTTTCAGAAAATCCGGATAACGCACTTCCGGATAGAGCCGATAGTCGGGAATAACGGTCAGGATGCCGCGTGCAGCCAACGCTTCGCCGACGAAACGATATTGCTCGCGTTCGCCGTGATTCCACGAGCCGCCGTAGAAGAACACGACCATCGGCCAGCCATTGGCCGGTCGCACCCGCTCTGGCGTCGCGCGCGGCGTGTAGACATCGAGCTGACGTCGCTCGCCAGCGCCGTACGCCACAGTGATGAGTTCGTGCGAGTCGGATGAAACGAACGCGTTTAATGCGCGTACCGGCGAACACGCAACCGCGGCAACGGTTGCGAAGGCGACGGCAACGACGATCAGAATCAGTCTCAGCATGACGAACAACGCTCAGACCGAAATCGCGCCGGACATGATCACCGGCCCGGTGGGCGCCCCGGTCGTTGAGCCACCAAGCGGTTCGACGCTGATCGCCAGCTGCGCGCCTTTGCGCAAGCGTCCGACCAGCGCCGCTGGCACTCGCAAAGTGCCGTCGAGCTGCCCGAGCACGGCTAATGAGATCGGCGCCGCGCCCTCGGGAATCAACCACAGTTCGTAACTGCGTAGCGGACCGGCGACGATCGGGCGCTCTGCACGCAACTCGAGCGTGCGGCCGTCCGGGGAAAGCGCCACCGCAACGCTTGGTGGCGCACCTTTCAAGGCCAGCTGCGCGATAGGCGTGAGTGTTGCCTCGCCCGGCGTGCGCAACGCAAGCAACGCAACTCCAAGCACCAGAGCAGCGGTCGCGCCGAATGCCCACGCGCGCAGGAATGACACGCGCGAATACCAAGGCGAGCGATACTGCGACAAAGCAAGTTCGCGCTCGAGACGCTGCCAGCCTCCGCTGACTGGCGTAGCAGCGATTCGCTCGCTGTACCGCGGCGCGAATTGCTGCTGCAACGTGCGCAACCGCAACGCGACGGCCGGCTCGTCACGCAGCGCACGCTCGAACCGGCGTCGCGCGCCGCCGCGCATCACGCCGAGCATGTACTCGCCGACCAGCGCATCCAGATATCGATGGCGCGATAAGTTCATCGAGCGCCGCTGGTGCACTGGTCGATGCATTCACGCAGATTGAGCATGCCGCGCCGAATCCATGTCTTTACGGTGCCGAGCGGTTTACCCAGGTGCGAGGCAAGATCGCCATGGCTCAAACCGTGCTCGTACGCCAGCACCAGCGCTTGCCGCTCCGCCGCTTGCAGCTCGCCTAGGCAACGACGCAGGAACACGCGCAGCCGACTTGCGTCGAGCGTGTCTTCTGCCGTAATCGCGCTGCCCCAGTCGAACATTTGATCCAGCGAAGCTTCCGGTTGATCATCCAATGCCGCGTGATAAGAATCCACGCGTGCGATGTCGTGCGTTTCCATCACATCGATTGCGCGGTTGCGCACGATGGCCGTCATCCACCCAACCGGTGCGCCGAACGGATCAAAAGTGTCGGCGGCGCGCCAGATGCGCGTAAATGCGTCGTGCAAAACTTCTTCGGCCAGTTCCCTCCGGCGCGTAATACGCTGCGCGACTCCCAGCAGCAACGGCGCGCAGCGGCGATAAAGGCGCGCAAACGCATCAACGTCTCGCGCGGCAGTCGCGAGCAGCAGACGCTTGATTTCTTGTTCGTCCAACAATTACGGCCTCATCGAAGTTACGGTTCAGGTTGCCCGCTGGATGGCTTCAGTATCGCCGAAGATGCACCGCCGGTCGCCTGCTGCGCCACTGGATCGCTCGAATTGAACCGCACTTGACCGCAGCCTGCGCCGTTATTTCGGACGCGGCGATTCGACTTTCGCATCGGGCTGGCTCAGCTTGCCGGCGCGCAGCTCGCTTACGGCTACCGCTACCGCGCGCGCGACATTGCGCACCTCTTCCTGCGTATTTTTGTCTTGATCGAGCTCATCATGGCTCGTCGCATACGGCTTGTAGTAACCGATGTAACGATCGAGCCGCGCTTGCTTGCCGGCGTCGATCAGGCCCATCCAGTCAAGCCAGTCGGACAACGAGCGCCGCACGCCTTCGATGCCGGCCACATCGCCGTGCACCACCAATCCGTAAGTGCGACCCGCGAGGTGCTTCGGATACGGCCAGCCTGCGAGCTCGACTTCTTTCGCTTTCTCTGCGTCCTTGCCCTGCGTCGAACTCGGATCGGGATTTCCGCCGTCCGCGCATACCAGGCGATCGATCAACAACTTTAGTGCGCTTGGCACCTGATACCAATACACGGGCGTGACGATGATGATGCCGTGCGCCGCCGACCAACGCGGATAGAGCTCGTTCATCCAGTCGTTGACCTGCCCGAGCGAATGGTTCGGATAGCAACTGCACGGCCAATGACAGAGCGGCATCGCGGTTGACACGCAACCCTTGCAAGGATGAATCTGCTTGCCGTACTCGGAAGTCATGCGGCTCAGGTCGAGGTCGTCGCATTCAATGTTCGATTCTTTCAAAGTGTCGATCACGAGGCGCGATAAACGATACGTCTTTGACATTTCGCCGGGACAGGTGCCGTCGTTGCGGTCACCACCCGAAATCACCAGCACGCGCGAGCGCGACGCCGGATCTTTCTGCTGCCGCTCGGCCACACGGATCGCCTCGCTGGCGGCACGCCATTCGTCCGACAGATCATATGAAGGATTGGCATAGCCGGGGCCGGCCGGATGCGTTTGCGGCGCCTTCCGATGATTTGTATATCCATCCCAGGCAATGACTTCGATACGCTCGAGCGCGCTGGCCTCAACCTTGAACGCCGGATCTTTGAACTTCTCGAAAAATCGCACGCGAAAGGTTTCGCGCGACAACTTATCCGCTGCCTGGCCCTTACGGACCCGGATCTTTGTTTCTGTCATGTTCTTCTCCGGACTGTTCCAATGTCGGTTGCTCTGCGTCCAAAGGGGCATCTGTCGACCGATCCTTGGGCTCGTCTTCAAGCAGGATGTCGACCGAAGTCAGCCCGTGCGGTGTCAGCGATGTAATGGCGTCATCGGCCGCGGTTATCGCGCGCCGGCGCAACAACAACTGCCGCATCACGAGCGCGCCGACGATCAACCCCAGTACCACCGCCGCGCTGATCCCCAGCACGCCCGCCAGCACGCCGCTGGCGGCGCCGCCCTTCGCAGCGTCGGCAACCGGCGTGGCCGAGTTGGAACTTGCCGGTGCGGGCGGCGCCACCGAGGCGCCGGCGGAAATCTGCAGCGCCACTGCATCGCCCACCATCAGCGTCGATCCGGCCGCGGGCGTTTGCGAGATGATCTGACCACGCGGCGCCGCGTTCTCGACGTCGATGCGATTGACTTTGAATTCGGCGAGCAGGCGTGAAGCGTCGGCGTAGCTGCGGCCGACGATGCTCGGCATCTCGAACACTTCCACCGCGGCGCGCGGTGCAATTGCCACCGTGAGCAAAATCACCGATCCGACCACCGCGCGCGATGCGGCGCGCGGCGTTTGATCGATGACCTGGCCGTCCGGTGCTGAATTTGGCGCCACCGTCGCCGGCGAGCGCGGCCGCTCAGCCCGCTCCACTGCAAATCGCTGCAGCCGCGCTTTCGCGCGATCGAACGGCAGTCCGACTACGTTGGGCACGTCAATCAGTTCCGGTCCTTCCTGACCTGCCGACACCTGCAATCGGACGACGCCGCCGCGCTTGACCAGCGTGCCTTCGGCGGGCTGCTGTTCAATGACGGTACCGACCCGTAGGTCGCTCGTCACCACTACCGGCTGCGCCTTTAGGTCGAGATCTTTTAGCAGTCGCTGCCGCGCATCGTTGATGTTGATATTCGTTACGCGCGGAACTCGTACCAGCGAGCCGTCGGAAAGCACCAGCGTTACCGCCGCGCCGGCCATCAACGTGGCCGGCGCCATCGGCGTCTGCGCGAGTACGGTGCCGCCCGGCTCGGCGGCGGCACGGTACGAGCGCTGTACGCTAAAGCGCGTCAGGCGGCCACGCGCCTCGTCAAAGCTCTGGCCCACCACATTGGGTACCGTCAAAGAGCTCGCCGTCGAAGGAACGGTCGGCGGCAACGGTGAATCAGGCAGACGCGGCGCGACGTCGATGATCGGCGCCACGTCACGGCATAGTCCAGCCGTGCGCGCGCGATCGCGGTCGGCTAGCGGTAGTTGATTGCACAGCGGACGTTGGGCAAACAGCGAAGGCGAAGCGCTCAGCAGCGACAGCGTGACCAGCGCGGCCCTATTGACTTGCGACCACGCGGCCCGCTTTAAACAATGCATGCCGAACAATACTGAAGATCGGCCGCGGCCCTAAAGGTAGATATCGACAGCGGCCTGTTCGTCAGATGCAGCGCGTTGGCGCCGGAACGGATCTCGCGGTGCGCCATCGACACTGGTGCGATGTTCCTTCAACAATATGCGCTTGTATTTAAGCCGCGCCAAAATGGACGTTTCGCCGAGTGCGACCAGTTCGATCTGGCCGTCACGCGCGGCAAGCGTTGCACTTTGTATTGCCGCGATGAACTGCAGTGTAATTTTGAGTTCCGGCAGCATGCTGTCTGCAACGTGGCTGTTCAATACGAGATATGAGGTCGAAGTCAGGTTGTGCTGCTCGAGCGTGACGATTGCGGGCGGGCCCGGAGCAAGCACACTACGCTGCACGGCAGCGCGCACTGCGTGCAGCGTGTTCCAGCCGCGCGCAAGTACATCGAAGGCGTTGACATCGAGTGCCCAATTCAATTCTTCGGCCGCGCGTTTTGCAGCCGCGCCACGCAAATGGTCGTAAACGCGCGAAACTTCCAGCTCGTCCTTCGACTGCTCGAAAAGCGCCTTCTCGACGTCGTGGCCCGACAGCTCAACTCGCGCCCGCAGCTTGAGGCCGTTATTCATGCAGCTCCCTCGATCGCTCCAGCGTCGGTTCGTCAGCCTCCGGCTGGGTAATGAATTCAACCGTGGTCTCGCCGTCATCGAGACGAGCGGCAAACTTGATCTCAGGAGCCGGCACCACGACTGCGGCGGCGATCACATTTGCAGGTGGTGAAAGGTCGGGCTGCGCGACCGGCTCGATGTCCATCGCCGGCTCAGGATTCACTGGGCGACGGCGCAACCACCGTGCAGCTATCAAAACGCCAAGTAACAGAACGCCAGCAACGATGGCAAGAGTGGCGGCATCGGGAAACTCGACGACGGAACGGTCACTGTCACTTTGCACTGGTGCAGGCGCGGGCAGCGCAGCAGTTTCCGACACAGGGGCCGGCGCAGGCAGCGCAGCAGCTTCCGACACAGGGGCCGGCGCCGGGACTGGCAGCACTACCGCCGGCGTCGTCACCGCCGCGCTGGCCAGCGACCCATCGGATACCTGCAAGCCGATCGTGCTGCCGGGCTGCACCCACGTCCCCGCGACCGGCTCTTGCGCCACCACCTCACCACCCGGCGCGGCGCTCGCGGTCTCGATGCGCGTGACCTTGAACTCTGCCAACGCGCGGCTGGCATCGGCAAAGCTGCGGCCGGCGAGATTCGGCAGCTCAAGTGTCTCGATCACCGGTGCAACGACTGCACCGGTGCGCGGCACCTCGGTGGAACGCGCAGGGCCGCTCGAAACAACCAGCGCAACTATCTGACCCGCCGCAACGCGAGTGGATGCCCTGGGCGTCTGCTCGATGACTCGCCCACTTGGTGCCTGACTCGACCGCTCGCTGCGCTCGACTCTGAAGCCATCAAGTCGTGCTTGTGCGTTTCGAATCGTCATGCCAAGGACGTTGGGCACCGCAACCCGCTCGCCAACGCCTCTTGCACGCTCGACCGGCGCGGTGGCCGGAGGGGTGGGCCCGCGTTGCACCGCATCCTCCACGGGGCGTGATTCGACCGTGCTGGCGGTGCGAGGTTGGTCTGCGACAACGGCCGGTTGCGAGCGCTGCACTGGAACGGACGGCGGAGGGACTGGCACGCCATCGACGTTCGATTCGGCGACGCGCGGCGCCGCTCTCAGCGATCCGTCAGACAGCACCACCCTGACGTTGGCGCCGGCAGCCAGCCGCGCAGGCGGTGTCGGCTGCTGTTCCAGTACCGTGCCGCCCGGTTCGCCGCTGGCGCGATACGAGCGCAGCAGCCTGAACCCCGTCAGCCGGTTGCGGGCGTCGTCGAAACCCAGACCCACCACGCTCGGCACTGGAATGACTACGGCCGGCGCGACCTCGGTAGTTTTCGGTGCGACATCGACAATCGGCGCGACATCACGGCAGCCGCCCCAGGCGCGCACAAAGTCGCGCTCCGTCGCCAACACCTCGCTGCAGGGAATACGCAGTTGCGCCGTCGCCGCCGTTACAGTGCCGGCTAGTAGCAGCGTTACGCAGGATTGCAGGAATGACTTCGCTCGCATCGTCTATCCAACTGCCCATTGTCAGGGCTACTAAGAGAGAAGAGAGGCAATTCGCGCGCCAGCGTCAAGCGCTAAGCGCGATCAACGCTCGGACCGACGATTGCGTCGACCCGGCTCAGAACGTCCGGCGTGAGCTTCGGCAGTACCTCCAGCGCCTTCATGTTTTCCCTGACCTGTTCGACCCTGGTCGCGCCGGTGATCACGGTACTGACGTTCTTGTTGGCCAGGCACCAGGCAAGCGCGAGTTGCGCCAGCGTGCACGATAAGTCGCGCGCCACGGCAGCCAGCTGTCCGACGACGTCGTTCTTGGCTGGATCGGTCAGACCCGCGCGCAAAAAAGCATAGCTTTCGAGCGCACCGCGTGAGCCCGGCGGAACCCCATTGCGATATTTACCTGAAAGCAATCCCGAGGCGAGCGGGCTCCAAGTGGTCAGCCCGAGACCGATGTCGTCGTACAGCTGCTTGTATTCCTGTTCGACTTTCTTTCGATGCAGCAGGTTGTACTGCGGCTGCTCCATCACCGGCTTGTGTAAGTTACGGCGTTCGGCTACATCCCACGCGGCGCGAATTTCATCGGCCGTCCATTCGCTGGTACCCCAGTAGAGCGCCTGGCCGCGCTCGATCATGTCGTGCATTGCCCACACGGTCTCTTCGACCGGCGTATCCGGATCGGCGCGATGACAAAACACAAGGTCGACGTAGTCGAGCTGCAAGCGCTTGAGCGAACCGTCGATGGCTTGCCGCAGATACTTACGATTTAGCGTGTTGCGCTGGTTCGGAAACTCGCCCTTGCCGACCGCCATGCCCCAGTAAAACTTGGTGGAGACGACGTAGTTGAGGCGTGGCCACGCCAGTTCTTTAAGCACGGCGCCCATGATTTCTTCGCTTTGACCGCGCGCATAGATTTCGGCGTTGTCGAAGAAGTTGACGCCGGCGTCATACGCCGCTGCCATCAGCTCGCGCGCGGCGCGCGTGTCGACCTGATTACCGTAGGTTACCCACGAGCCGAAAGACAATTCTGAAACTTTCAGGCCGGAGCGGCCGAGACGTCGATAGTTCATGGGGTTCAATACGCAATAGGGCCCCGCAGTTTATCCAACGGGTACGATCGCACCGGCTCGGAAGTCTGGTCGAGGAGGCTGGAATGAGACTGTTGTTGTGGGTGGTGATCGGCGTCATTGCGTTCTTCGGGTTCATGAACTGGCCGGTGCTCAATGCGCCGGCGCCGTTGTGGGTCGGCGTAACGACCATCACGGCGCCGCTCGGAACCTTGATGCTGGTGCTGTTCGGCATCATCGTGCTGCTGATGCTGATTGAGCAAAGCGCCGCATTGGGCGAGACGCGCCGGTACGGGCGCGATCTCGACGCGCAACGCAAACTGGCAGATCAAGCCGAAGCGTCGCGCTTTACCGAGCTGCGCACGTACCTGGCGCAGGAGATGTCCTCGCTGCGCACCGCACTCGATCAGCAAGGCAACGCGCTGGCGGCTACCATCGCCGAGCTCGACGACCGTCTTGAGCGCGGCAACAGCGTGCTTCGACCCCCGCCGCCGCTGCGTTAATCGTCTTCGCGCGCCACTTCCGGCCTCGGGCGTGGTGCTGGCTGTGTCAACAGCGGAAACGGGTTGATCGCGCCGCCCGCGCTCCTGTAAATGCCGTAGTGCAGATGCGGCGGCGTGCTGCGCGCGTTGCCAGTGTTTCCGACCGCGCCGAGAACTTCGCCGGTCACGATGCGCTGCCCGCTCCGAATGTCGGCAACGCTGTCGAGGTGAGCGTAATAGTGGCGGTCCCCGCCCGGACCCAGCACCCACACCACCGTGCCGCCCAAACTATTTTCTCCGACACGCGCCACGATGCCGCGCGTAGCAGAAACCACCGGCGTGCCGCGCGGAGCAAAGATATCGATTCCCTGGTGTTTGCGATCACCCGCGCGCGGTGCGCCAAAACTGTCGCGTAGAGCACGCAACGAGACGCCTCGGACAGGAATCGGCAACGACAGCGGCCGATCTTCCGCAATCAGCTCGCCCACGTATAAAACGTGCCTGAGCCACGGACCCGCGAAGTACGCGAGCGCCGCGGCAAGCGCGACGACGATCGCAAAACGAATTGCTACGTTCATTTAAGACGCCTGCGCACGGCATAAGCACATATCGGATTGGCCGCGTAGCGCAGGTCCAATTGCGGCATCATCGCCGCCCATATTTGATCTGTCTCATACCTGTGAATCGCTCGTTCGCCCAGTCACTCTTTACGATGCTTCGCCTGCTCGCTGCGTCGTCCGCGTTATTGCTCGCATGGCCTGCGATCGCTGCACAGCCGCTGATCTCGCCGGCAGAGCTGGCAGCGCATTTCGGCGATCCGAGGCTGCGCATCGTCGATGTTCGCGACGGCAAGCTCGATGGGAAATCTTCGTATGAACTCGGACACATCGCCGGTGCGCAGCACTCGCCGTACGCAAAATGGCGGGGTCCGAAGGACAGCCCGGGCAAATTGCCCGAAACTTTCGCATTGACTTCGCTGATACAGCAGCTCGGCATCGATGAAACGACTCCTGTCGTCGTTGTTTACGAAGGAAAGAACTCAACCGACTTCGGATCCGCCGCCCGCGTTTACTGGACGCTGAAGGCGGCTGGCGTTCCAACGTTGTCGGTACTCAACGGTGGTATGACCGCCTGGCGCGCGGCAGGTTTGCCGGTTTCGACACAAGTTTCTGGGTTTGCGCCGTCGAGCTTCAGAGTTACTTTGGATCGACGCCTGATTGCCACTCGCGACGACGTCACGCAGGTGGTGGCCGCTTCGTCGGCTCGGCTACTCGACGCGCGCCCGCTGGCTTTTTTCACCGGTGAGACACGCCATATGGCTGCGAAAACTCCGGGCACGATCGTCGGCGCCAGCAACGTCAGTCACGAAGTGTGGTTTACAAATAAAGCGGCGTTGTTGCCGGCCGACGAGATCAAGCTGGTAGCGATACAGGTCGGCGTGCAGACCGATCAGCCGACCATTTCGTTTTGCAACACCGGCCACTGGGCGGCCACCAACTGGTTCGTGTTGTCCGAACTGCTCGGGCACCACGACGTCAAGCTTTATCCCGAATCGGTCGTCGAATGGTCGAATGCAGGCTTGGCCATGGATAACGTTCCAGGCCGGCTGCAGCAATTCTGGCTGCAGTTGAAGGTCGCCAGCGGCGCTCCCTGATGGCCGCAGCGCTCGATACAACTACCGGCATTTCGCGCCGTGAGCCAAACGCGTTAGTTGCGCGCGCGGCCACTTCGCCGCTCGTCATTGCCGCGGTGGTTGCATGGCTTGCGATTACCTGGCTGGTCGGATTGCGACAGGGATTCCTGTTCATCGTAGGCATTGGCTTCGGCGCCGTGCTGGCCGGCGTTTCTTTCGGCTTTACGACTGGCTGGCGGGTCTGGATCCGCGACCGTGATCCGACCGGATTTCTCGCTCAGTTATTAGCGATCGGTCTCGCCATGGTGGTCTGCATTCCATTGATCGCCAGCAACAGCGAGTTGAGCGGCGCGATTGCCCCTTTGTCGGTCAGCCTGGTCATCGGCGCCTTTGTATTTGGCGCCGCGATGCAGATAGCCGACGGTTGCGGTTCGGGCACGCTGTACAAGGCGGGGCTGGGCAATGGCTTCAGCCTGGCGGTACTCCCGGGCTTTATCGCGGGCAGCTACCTCGGCGCCGCACATCTGGATCGCTGGCTTGCGCTCGGCAGTCTGCCGCCGGTGTCGCTGCCCGAGCAGATGGGCGCCGGAGTCGCGCTGATCGCGCAACTGGCGGTACTCGGCACGCTCGCCTGGTGGCTATGGAGCAAACGCAAGCGCACCGATACGCGCTGGCGTGGGCGCGGCATTTACATCGGCGCGGTGCTGCTGGCAGTGCTCGCTGTGTTGAACCTGCTCATCGCCGGGCAGCCGTGGGGCATCGTCTACGGTCTGGGCTTATGGGGCGCCAAGATTGCCGCCTGGTTCGGTGCTGATCTGGCGACCAACGCCTATTGGGGCCGCGCGGCGCAGCAGCTACATGTTCAATCATCATTGCTGACCGATGTAACTTCGATCACCAACCTGGGACTGTTGGTCGGCGCGCTGATCACCGCTAATGTCCGCGGCACTGCGCGACCGGCGGCACGTGCCAGCGGCAAGCAATGGGTGGTCGCGGTGCTGGTTGGCCTGGTGCTCGGTTACTCGGCGCGGCTAGCGTTTGGCTGCAACGTCGGCGCTTACTTTGCAGGAATTTCGACCGGCAGCGTGCACGGATGGGTGTGGTTTGCCGCGGCATTCGCGGGTTCTTTTGTCGGCATTCCGCTGCGCGACCGCTTCGGATTCAGCGCATGAAGCTGCGGCGCGCCACCGTATTTGCGTTGTCCTTCTGGAGCGCGGCGTTCGCGTTCATCGTGGTCGACTGGTCGCGCGCGACGCCGCACAATCGCTTCGACGAGCCGCCGCCATGGCAGCTCGGTCAGGACAAGATCGAAGGTGCGGGCCATTGCGCGGCGCCGCTCAGCACTAAGTAGAAGCAGCAGCTTCGGCCGGCAAAAATCCTTCGATCGATAAATAGCGCTCACCGGTGTCGTAATTGAAACCGAGCACGCGCGCATCACTTTTCAATTCGCGCAGCTTCTTCGCGATCGCCGCCAATGATGCGCCCGATGAAACGCCGACCAGCACGCCTTCCTCGCGCGCCGAGCGCCGCGCCATTTCGCGCGCCTCTTCGGCC
>JACCZX010000095.1 GCA_013695705.1 Burkholderiaceae bacterium
CACACGTACAAGGGCAAGATTGTTGACCCGCGCGATGTGGCGCGCGAGCTCCGCGTGCGCTACGTTGTGCGCGGCAGTCTGCGACGCGAGGGCACGGTGATCCGCCTCAACCTGGCGCTGATCGACGGCGAGAGTGGCAGGCAGCGTTGGGCCGAGAAGTTCACTGTAGAGCGCGCCCAGCACGGCCCGGCGCTCGACGAGTTCGTGATCGGGCTCGGGCGCCATTTGACCACAGAGGTGCTGAAGTCGGCGGGCGATCGCTCGGCCGCGCTGTCGCCCGCCGAAGTGTCGGCCGACGACTTGGCGATGCGCGCGTACGCCCTATGGTTCCGTGGCGTCACCCGCGAGAATCTAATCGAGGCGCTGGGACTCCTCGAGCAGGCGGTGGCCAAAAACCCCAACTCGACGCGCGCCTGGGGCGGACTGGCGTTCATAAATTTCAACGGCGTTGTCAACGGGTGGCTGCCGGATCGCGCCGCGGCAATCCGGCGCATCGATGAAGCTGCGGTGCAGTTGGATCGCCTCGACCCGGACGGATTCCTCGCCTACCAGGACAGGGCCATCCAGGCTTTATTGAGGAAGGACTTTTCTGCAATGCTGCGCATTAGCGAGGCGTGGGTGAAACACCATCAGCACCCCGTCGCACTCGGCGGGAACGGCATGTCACTGATCCTCAACGGACGGCCCGACGAGGGAATCCCCCAGCTCGAACGGGCGTTGCGCCTCAGTCCGCGCGACACCATCCGCGCCGAATGGCAATATCGCCTGGCGCTGGCGCATTTCATGCTCGCACAGTACGAGCAGGCGCGCGAGTGGGGGCAGACGGCTCAGGCCTCCAATCCCGGCTTGCCGTGGCCGCCCGTTCACGCGGCTGCGATGGCGAGGCTGGGCCAGCAGGCGGAGGCAAAGAAAGTGCTCGACGAATTCCTGGCTCGTCAACCAGGATATGAAGCTGGCCGCATCGTGCAGAGACTGCCCGGGACGGATCCCCGATTTGTTGAAGGCCGCGATCGCCTAGTGGCCAGCCTGCGCGAGCTTGGTCTGCGTTGAGTTCGCAGGCCTGCTGCCGTGGGGTCATAGCCCACATGCAGGTCATGTACGGTAAAAATGTTGCGAAGTGAGCCGGCGAGATCTGATCGCCACCTGTCACATCGGCATATCAGAGTCGTTGCGTACCTTCAAGCTTCGCCAGGTCACGATCGAACGTACCGACCGGGACATGCCCGTGCTTGCGTGCGATCTCCACGATCAGATAGTCCGAGAAGCTCACTGCCGGCCGCTTACGAAAAGTCTGCAGTGCGGCTGTCACTACGTCGGCGTCCTGAACCGTAAGCTGCTCATGATTAAGCAGCATGTCGACAGCGGTGGCAATCTGCTCCGATCCCAGCTCGAACACCGAATCCAGCACCCATGAGGTTTCGGCCAGCACGAGATGCGACACCCACGCTCCCCTTGCCACGAACTTCTCCGCCGATTCCACCTGCATTGGATCATCGCGGGCAATCAGACGAACCAGAACGTTGGTGTCAACGGCCCGCATGTCGCTTGCGCACGTACTTGCGAATGCCTTCCTTGAGTTCCTTGACGTTTCTCTGCTTTGACGCTTTACGAGGGAAGACGGCGACGTGAACGTCGGTCGACGTAAACCTGCCGGCGCGCCGGACGACGATCTGATCGCCTTTGTCTTCCCACTCGAGCACCGAACCGGGTCCGATACCGAGCTTCTTGCGGACTTCGGCGGGCACGGAGATCTGCCCCTGAGCTGTGACTTTGGAATGAACGACTGCCATCACTTACATTACCCTGGTAATAGAGCAGCGTCAAGCAGTGCGCTGTTCAATTTTGCCGACCGGCACGCGCGTCACTCCGACTTCCGAATGCTAATCACCCCCGGCTCTCTACGCAGCCATTCGGGCTGCAGCGTGATGTGATCGATCTTGAAGTCGCGGTTCAACGCCTGCCGCGCCTGCTGCAGAATCGCCGGCCAGCGTTCGATGTCGTCGACCAGCACATGCGCGGACAGCGCCGCTTTGCCCGGCACCATGGACCACACGTGCAGGTCGTGTACCGAGACGATGCCGGGCAGCTTGGCCAGGGTCGCGCCCACCGCGCCGTAGTCAACGCCGGTCGGCACGCTGTCGAGCAACACGAACGTGGTTTCCTTCAGCACGCCGTAGGTCGAGCGCACGATGAGGCCCGCCACCAGCAGCGACAACACCGGATCGGCGATCAACGGTCCGCCGAAGTAAATGATGGTGCCGGCCAGGATGGCCGCGACCGAGCCGAGCAAATCGCCAAGTACATGGATAAAGGCGGCGCGTATGTTGACGTTGTCGCGCTCGCGCGAGAGTGTCCACGCCACCAGAACATTGACCAGCAACCCGACGCTGCCGACGCCGATAACCGCCAGGCCCTGCACCGGCACCGGCGCATTGATCCGGTTGAACGCCTCGATCGCGATCCATAGCACCACCGCCACCATGAACAACGCATTGACGAACGCGGCGATGACTTCGACTCGCGCCAGGCCGAACGAGTGCCTCTCGGAAACTGGGCGCCGCGCGATGATGTTAGCGATCAACGCGAATAACAGCGATGCCGAGTCGGTCGCCATATGTCCGGCGTCGGCCAGCAGCGCCAGCGAACCCGACCACAGGCCGGCGACCAGCTCGACGAAGGCGAATCCCAGCGTTAGCGCGACCGCAACGGTCAGCGTGCGCCCGCCGGCCGCGCGCGCTCGATGCGTGTAACTGCTGTCACCGCGATGGTGCGCGCTGAGTTCGTCGTGGTGGTGATGATGGTGCACAGCGCTCACGGCATCCGCCGCGCAGATTGTGAGGTCAGGCGGCAATAGTCGTCGGCGCGAATTTGACCGGGCAACCGGTTTTAGTGCGAACGTCTTCTTGCGATACACCGGACGCGAGCTCGACTGCCTGCAACCCTTCCTGGGTCACGTCGAACACGCCGAGTTCGGTAATGATGCGATTGACCACCGCCTTGCCGGTCAGCGGCAGCGTGCAACGCTTTAAAACTTTGTGCTCGCCGCTTTTGGCGGTGTGCTCCATCAGCACGACCACGCGCTCGACCCCACCGACCAGATCCATCGCACCGCCCATACCCTTGACCAGTTTGCCAGGAATCATCCAATTCGCCAGATCGCCCTCTTCACTGACCTGCATCGCACCGAGGATCGCGAGATTGATATGACCGCCGCGGATCATCGCAAAAGAATCGGCGCTCGAAAAAAAACTCGAGCCAGGCAGCGCAGTCACGAGCTGCTTGCCGGCGTTGATCAGATCGGGATCGATTTCTTCTTCGAGTGGAAACGGACCGATGCCAAGCAGGCCATTTTCCGATTGCAGCATCACGTCGATACCGCTCGGGATGTAGTTCGCCACCAGGGTCGGCAGGCCAATCCCGAGATTCACATAAAAGCCGTCTTTCAATTCCTGCGCTGCGCGCGCAGCCATTTGTTCGCGAGTCCATCCCATCTCAGTTCTTCCTCACGGTGCGATTCTCGATGCGCTTTTCGGGCGTCGCGTTGACCACCAACCGCTGCACGAAGATGCCCGGCGTGTGAACGTTGTCTGGATCGAGCGCGCCGTTTTCGACAATCTCTTCCACCTCGGCGACGGTCACTTTGCCGCACATTGCGACCACCGGGTTGAAGTTGCGCGCGGTCTTCCGATAAACGAGATTGCCCTGCTTATCCGCTTTCCACGCTTTGACGAGGGAGATATCAGCGCGGATCGAACGTTCCATCACGTATTCCTTATCGCCCCAAACGCCGTCGAACACTTGCGTCGGCTTGCCCTCAGCCACGATGGTGCCGAAACCAGTACGGGCAAAAAATGCCGGAATTCCGGCACCGCCGGCGCGCATGCGCTCCGCCAGCGTGCCCTGCGGTGTGAACTCCAGTTCGAGTTCACCTGCAAGGTACTGCCGCTCGAATTCCTTGTTCTCTCCGACATACGAAGAAATCATCTTGCCGATTTGCCGGGTAGTGAGGAGCAGTCCCAGGCCGCCGCCGTCAACACCCGCGTTGTTGCTGACACACGTGAGATTTCTTGCGCCGCTGTCACGCAACGCAGCGATCAGTGCTTCAGGAATGCCGCACAAGCCGAAGCCACCGACGGCAATAATTTGCCCATCCCGAACTACGTCGACCAGCGCTGCGGCAGCCGAGGGATACGTCTTGTTCATTTGTGTCTCCGCCCTTCCCAGTCCCGTCGCAGATTTTGGGTGATCGCTGCACGCACCGTTTCCGGCCACGGCGCCGATTTGCTCGTGGTGTAGTCGTACCAGACGATTACCGAGCGCCCCGTGGCATAGACGACGCCAGGTTCATCCTTTTTCTCGATCTTCAGCGACATCTCGACGCTCGAACGGCCGATACGCGTAACGAGTTGGGTAATGCGCGCCGCGCCGGGATAGGTCATCGCCTTGAGAAAATCGCACGCAGCGTGCGCCAGAATCGGAGCTTCACCCACCGGCAATGTCGGAAACCCGAAATGCGCGAACCATTGAATGCGCGCCTCTTCCATCAAGCGGAAATACACTACGTTATTAAGATGGGACATCGCATCCATATCGCCCCAACGAAGCGGAAGTTCGACGACGAACTCTTTCACGCGACCGACATCCCGTCGTCGGCAGCGATCACGGCGCCGTTGATGAACTGCGACTCATCGGCGACGAGCAATAACAGCACGCCGTCGAGATCTTCGGCGGTGCCGACCCGTTTACGTGGCAGCCGATCCAGCAGTTTCGCGCCGCGCTCGGTTTCCCAAACCGCGTCGTTCATCTCGGTGCGAATGTATCCAGGACAAATTGCATTGACGTTGATGCCGTAGCGACCCCATTCGACCGCTTGCGAGCGTGTCATGTGGATCACGGCCGCCTTTGTCATGCAGTACACGCCGATATCGGGCAACACACGCAGCCCGGCGATCGAGGCGATGTTGACGATTCGACCACGCAGCCCTGGGTTTTGCTTCGAGCGCGCAATCATTTGCCGGGCTACCACCTGCGCAACAAAAAACGCGCCTTTGACGTTGGTATCGAACATGAAGTCGTAATCGACCGGCGTGACCTCGGTAAGACGCTGCGGCGTCGATACACCCGAGTTGTTGACCAAAATGTCGATCGGACCAACTTCGCGCTCGGTTTGCTCGACCGCTGCCTGGATCGAATCCTGCTCGGTCACATCGAGCGCAACGACGTGCGCCGCACCGCCCGCCGCCTCGATATCGGCGCGCAGCTCTTTCAGGCGTTCGACCCGGCGCGCTGCCAAAACTGTCAATGCACCGTTAGCCGCGAGTACGCGTGCGAAGCGCGCCCCCAGACCGCTGCTGGCACCGGTAACCAGCGCTACTTTTTCTTTCAGGTTGGTTCGCATTTACAGGGAGCCTGACACGGCGGTGAGCCTGACACGGCGGTGAGCGTGACACGGCGGGCGATGATCGCATAGTCGATCGCTTCTACAATCATTGCTGCAGACACAGGACAAGCCATGGCGGAGACAACCGAGCAGCGCGAATCGATGGAGTACGACGTTGTGATCGTCGGCGGCGGCCCGGCCGGACTATCGGCAGCGATCCGGTTGAAGCAGCTTGCCGCAGAGCGTGGCCGCGAAATCGGTGTATGCGTGCTCGAAAAAGGTTCTGAAATCGGCGCACACATTTTGTCGGGCGCCGTGATCGACCCCGTGGCTCTGGCTGAGTTGTTTCCTGATTGGAAAGAGCGCGATGCTCCGCTCAAGACACCAGTCGGCAACGAGCGGTTTTTGTTTTTGTCCGAAAAAGGCGCTCGCGAAGTTCCCCACGGCTGGCTGCCTTCCTCACTCAGGAACGATGGTTTTTATGTCGGTAGCCTCGGCAATCTGGTGCGATGGCTGGGCCTGCAGGCCGAATCGCTCGGCGTTGAAATATTCCCCGGCTTCGCCGCGGCCGAAGTGTTATATGACGAGGCCGGCGCGGTCATGGGCGTGGCTACCGGCAACATGGGTGTCGGTCGCGATGGCCGCCCGACCGAAAATATTCAGCCTGGCGTCGAGCTGCACGGCAAGTACACATTCTTTGCTGAAGGCGCTCGCGGAAACCTGGCGCGGCAGCTGATACCACGCTTCAAGTTAAGCGACGGCCGCGATCCGCAAACGTGGGGCATCGGCATCAAAGAGATTTGGGAAATCGACGCCGCAAAGTTCAACGCCGGCTCTGTGCTGCACAGCGCCGGTTGGCCGCTCGACAATGCCACTTACGGCGGTGGCTGGATGTATCAGTTCGGCGAAAACCTGGTGTCGGTCGGCCTGGTGGTCGGTCTGGGTTACACCAATCCCTACCTGTCACCGTTCGACGAATTTCAGCGCTACAAAACGCATCCCTTGATTCGCACAGTTCTCGAAGGCGGCAAGCGCCTCGAATACGGATCGCGCGCCATCAACGCGAGCGGTTTGCAGTCGCTGCCAAAGCTGGTTTTTCCCGGTGGCGCACTGATCGGCTGCGATGCAGGATTTCTCAATGCGCCGCGCATCAAGGGCAGCCACGCGGCGATTAAAAGCGGCATGATCGCGGCCGAATCGGCATTCGAGGCTATTGCTGCCGAACGCCAGCGCGATGAGCTCGCTTCATATCCACAAGCCTTCGAAAAGAGTTGGCTGCACGACGAGCTTTACAGAGCGCGCAACTTCAAGCCGTGGCTCGACAAAGGTTTGCTGCTCGGCTCGCTGATGTTCGGCATCGATCAGATCGTCTTCCGCGGCAAAGCGCCTTGGACGCTGCATCGAAAGTTGGCGGACCATCAAAAACTACGGCCCGCCGCCGAGTGCCCACGGATCACATACGCAAAGCCCGACGGCCGCTTGACGTTCGATCGCCTGTCGTCGGTTTATGTCTCAAACACCAACCATGAAGAAAATCAGCCGCCGCACTTGACGCTGAAAGATTCTACGGTGCCGACTGCGATAAACCTGCCGAAGTACGCTGGCCCCGAACAGCGCTATTGCCCCGCCGCCGTTTACGAATTCGTCAAAGCCGAAGACGGAAACGAGCGGCTTCAAATCAATTTTCAGAACTGTGTGCATTGCAAGACGTGTGACATCAAAGACCCGACACAGAATATCGTTTGGGTGACGCCAGAAGGAGGTGGTGGGCCGAACTACGTGAACATGTAGGGCGAGGCAGGCTGCTTAAACGGCTTCTTTCCGCTCCCACTCTCCTGCCAGCACTTTCTCGAGCCACATCACGCCCACCATCGTCTTGACGTCGGTTACCGTGCCCTCGCGCACCCACTGCAGCAGCTGCTGCCACGGCGCTGTGAATACTTCGAGCGTTTCGCCGGCGTCGAGCGTGGCGCCTTCATGCGTGAGTTCTTCAGCGAGGAACATCTCGATTTTTTCGTCGGAATATGCGATTGCGTTGTGCAGGCCGCCTAAATAGCTCCATCTTGCGGCGCGATATCCGGTTTCCTCGAGCAGCTCGCGCTGTCCACACTCAAACGGGCTTTCGCCCGCATCGATTTTTCCGGCCGGAAACTCGACCTCGGTTTTCTTGAGCGGGTAACGGAACTGCCGTTCGAGCACGACGCTTCCATCGGGCAGCAGCGGGACCACCATGACCGCGCCCGGATGACGCAGATACTCGCGCGTGCCGACGTGACCATCGGCTGCACGTACGTTATCAACAAACAGACGCAGAAATGCCCCT
>JACCZX010000096.1 GCA_013695705.1 Burkholderiaceae bacterium
GGCGTGGGCCATGGCTAAAACGATTGCGTCGGAGAGCGAGCCGAGTCCGGGCGGCGGCGGGATGCGGACGCGGCGCCGATCGCGCCGATCGGTGGTGAGGCTGTCGCTCAGGGCGAGCAGGCGCAGCTCCGTTTCCGTGAAGCTCACTTGACCCCCCGCCAGGCGATGCCGACCGCGATGTTGCCGACGGTCGCCACGCTCACGCGGAAGTCGGCGGCGATGTCGACGCGCACGTCGCCGCGCGTCAGCCGTTCGCGGATGCAGCGCACTTGTGCGATGGTCAGACGTCCGCCGTCGGCGGGCTTGTGGTATCTCGGATCGACTTTCGGCCGGCGACCGGAGACAGAGTTTCCGTCATCGACCCGTGGCGGGTTCGTGTACATGGGTGTTCCGTTTGGTGGTGTGATGGCGGTGTTGGTTCGGGGCGGACCGCTAATCCCCGGCCCGCATCAGGCGGTGCGCTTCCACGGCGGCGCCGCGGGCGCGCTCGCAGCGGCAGCCGGCATCGGCGCAGCAGCGACCGATCCGCCCGCGGGCGCGTACTTGGTCACGCGCGCGTAAATCTTGCCGTCGTCGCCCTTCTCGTGTCCGACCGTGATCAGGCACGGGCGGTTGCAGAGTTCGGCGGTGTCCTGGATCGACATGCAGCCGATAGCGCGACACAGCGCCGACAACTGCGCGCGGCCGATCTCGGTCGCCTTGGCGCTCGGGTTGGTGAACGTCAGACGGTCCCAGACCTTGCGGCCCTTATATTCGCCTTCGAGGACCTGGAAGACGGCCTCGATGTAGGTGCCGGTTCCGGCCTTGGTGGTCTTCATGTTCGCCTCGCTGACGAGCGCGGTGAACGTGCCGGCCGGCAGGGTGTCGAAGCCGGTCGACGGTGCGACGTCGGCGGCGTTGAAGTTGAGATTGCCCATGTTTGTTTTCCTTGCGGTGTTGATGGGTGGTTGGTGATTAGACGGCAGCGACAGCGGCGACGGGCGCCGTGGACTTGGATGCGTAGAAGTTGGCGACGTGCCCGGCAAACAGAGCAAAGCCGCCGTGCTTCGGCAGTGCGAGCGAGTCCGGCAGGTTGTAGCGGTTGCCTGCCAGGTGCGTCGGGCGCTCGCTACACTGCAGGATGCGCTCGCCGGTGCCGACGCCCTTAACGATGACCGTGTCGCCCTTGCCCTCGACGGACTTGGTGAACACGCGGTAGCCGGCGAAGAGGATCGCGTCGCACCACTCCTTGAGCATGCCCATCGCAGCCTTCTGCAGCTTGGGCTGGTACCGCTCGAACGGGTCGCACTCGGGAAGGCTGACGGTCTTCACTTCGTGGTGACAGATGATGATGACGGCCATGCTCTTCTCGTTGCGCAGGTACTTCAAGCCGTCGAGCAGGTCGCGCCACAGCGTGAGCGCGATAGTGAAGCCCTTGCCGTATCCGCCGCCGACTTCCTCAATGCTCTTCTTGCCGGCGTCGGCGCAGACCTTCGACCAGACAAGCCGCTCGATCCAATCGGCGCTGTCGAGTATCACGGTTTCGTAGTCGTGGTCTTCCGACGCGAGCGCGGCGACCTGCGCCATGATGTCATCGAACGACGTCGCGAGCGGGAAGCGCGCGGTGCCGATCTCGTCCGAGCCTTCCTCGGCCTGGATGGTGATGGGCTTGGGTGCGCCTGCGGCCCAGGTGTTCTTGCCGACCTTGTCGGTGCCGTAGATGAGCACGCGCGGCGGAAGCGCGCGTTGTCCGGTCGTGATGGTGTTGAGTAGCGTCATGGTGTCCCGTTGGTTGGGGTTCGTGGTGATTGGTTCGAGGGATCAGCCGACGAGCTTGAGCGAGTCGTCGCCCCACTCGTCGCGCTCGTAGCGGTCGGCCAGGTCGTGCATGGCGACTTCGTTGGCACTGTGCGCCTCGTCGAGCGAACGCGGTTCAACGCGGTAGACGCCGACGCGGTTGGCGCCCTCTTTCTCGGCGGCGACGAGGTAGAAGTCCGACCAGCCGAACAGCGCGCGGTAGAACGCGCCTTGCC
>JACCZX010000124.1 GCA_013695705.1 Burkholderiaceae bacterium
ACGAGTTTCAGGTTATTGCAGATACCGGTGAAGATGCCATCGCGTATTGCCCGACGTCGGATTACGCCGCCAACGTCGAGATGGCCGAAGCTTTGCCGTTGATCGCACAGCGCGCGGCGGCGCAAGAAGAGTTTCGCAAAACTCCAACTCCCGGCAAGGAAAAATGCGAGCACGTGGCCGATTTGCTCGGCATTCCGCTGGCTCGCACCGTGAAGTCGATTGTGCTAGCGGTCGAGGACGAAAATGGCGACGCGCGCATCTGGTTGGTGCTGATACGCGGCGATCATGAGTTAAACGAAATCAAGGCTGGCAAAGTGGCAGGCTTAAGCCGCGGATTTCGCTTCGCGACCGAGAGCGAAATCCTGCAACACTTTGGTTGTAAGCCCGGGTATCTGGGACCGATCGGCACACGGCTCGCCGTCACCCTGGTGGCCGATCGAACCGTAGCCCACATGAGCGATTTCGTCACAGGGGCCAATGAGGAAGACTTTCACTACACCGGTGTCAACTGGGGCCGCGACATTCCTGAACCGATCGTTGCCGACGTACGCAGCGTGGTCGCCGGCGATCCGTCGCCCGATGGCAGTGGTGTGCTCGCGATTCAACGAGGCATCGAAGTGGGGCACGTGTTTACCGGGTTGCCGTATCCGCAAAGCATGAATCTTCAATTTACCGACGAGGCTGGCAAGTCGCAAACGATGGCGATGGGAAGCTACGGAATCGGCGTCACGCGATTACTGGGCGCGGCGATCGAACAGCATCACGACGAGAAGGGAATTATCTGGCCCGATGCGATCGCGCCGTTTGCGGTTGTTCTGACGCCGATCGGCTACGCCAAGTCGCAGCAGGTTCGTCAGGTTGCCGACCAGATTTATGCGCAGTTGGCCTCGTCCGATGTCGATGTATTGCTCGATGATCGCGACGAGCGGCCCGGCGTCATGTTTGCGGAAATGGAGTTGATCGGAATTCCGCACCGAATCACGATCGGCGAGCGTGGGCTCAAGGACGGCAACGTCGAATACGTAAACCGCCGCACGCTGCAGACCACCGTCGTGAAAGTGGGCGAAGCGTTCGAAATCGTGCGAGCGCAGTTGGCGCAACCGTGACGCGGACAATCGATAACTCGCGCCGACGCCTGCTGATTGCCGGAGGAACCCTCGCGGCGGCGCCGATTTTGATGCCGCGGGTTGCGCACGCGGGGGCGCAACAGTACGAACCGATGGCCGACGCGGTACGTGCCGCGCTCGCAGCGCAGATCGCTGACCCGAGGCCACCGGCGCGCCGCTTTGAAAAAATCGAGGAACGCATCGCGTATCTCGCTTGGCTGGCCGAGATGTCCGAGCGGCTCGGCAATCGGGTCGGCGATTACGCCGCGCGTGTCGAATTCCTAAAGACGCTCGATTACGAAGCAACGCGCGCGGGACTGGATCGGCAACTTATGCTGGCGCTGATTCAGGTGGAAAGCAATTTTCGGAAGTATGCGATTTCAATCGCGGGCGCCCGTGGATTGATGCAGGTGATGCCATTTTGGACGCGCATCATCGGCGATGGTGAAACGCGCCATCTCTTTTCGATGCGCACCAACTTGCGCTACGGCGCAGTCATCATGCGCCACTACCTCGACATCGAGCGCGGCGATTTGTTCATGGCTCTCGGACGCTACAACGGCAGCCGCGGACGCCCACCCTATCCGGACGCGATCCACGCCATATGGAAAAATCGCTGGACATACGAAGCGAAGCCGGTGGCGCAGCCGGTGCCGAACCCGCGCGTTGGATGAAGTTCTTCCGCAGCAGCGGCTAGCGCAGCTGCTGCTGTCGCGCGACATTGCCTCGCACAAGGTGTTTTTTTCCCCACCACAAGACAGCGCTCAAGGCGCAAGCGTTTGGCGTAGCGGCACTGCCTTTGAGTCGTCGTCGAGTAACGGAGCGCCAGCGGGTCTTTAAGGGCCTGCTGTCTGAGCGCAGCGAGTTTGCAGGCCCGCCGCTGGCGCGAGTACCGCAGAGCAGGCACGAAGTGCCCGACGACTCAGGCAGCCCCGCTACGCCAAACGCTTGCGCACCGCGACGACCAACATTAACGAGGCAGACCCGGCATTCCCTTCAGCGCCCCAAGCCCCCGCATCATCTTCGCCAGCCCGCCCTTTTTCATCTGCTTCATCATCATCTGCATTTGCTCGAACTGCTTCAGCATTCGATTGACTTCCTGCACCGGTACCCCGGCCCCCGTGGCGATGCGTCGCTTGCGTGAGGCCTTGAGTAAATCCGGCTTGCTGCGCTCGGCGGCAGTCATCGAATTGATGATGCCTTCAGTGCGACGGATCTGCTTTTCGGTATCGTCAGCATTGACTTGGCCGGCGGCTTCCGCGAGCTGTGCCGGCAGCTTGTCAATCAGGCCCGAAAGTCCTCCCATTTTGCGCATCTGGGCGATCTGATCCCGGAAGTCGTTCAGATCGAAGCGCTCGCCCGACTGCATGCGTTTGGCAAGCTTCTGCGCGCTATCGTGATCGACCGATTTTTTGACGTCCTCGACCAGCGCGACGATGTCGCCCATGCCGAGGATTCGGCTGGCCATTCGATCCGGCGAAAACAATTCGAGGCCGTCGAGCTTTTCACCGACGCCTACGAACTTGATCGGCTTGCCGGTTACGTGCCGCACCGAAAGCGCCGCACCGCCGCGCGAATCGCCGTCGAGCTTGCTGAGAATGATGCCGGTCAATGGCAAGCGCTCGGCAAACACTTTAGCGGTTGCGACAGCGTCCTGCCCGAGCATCGCGTCGACCACGAACAGCGTTTCGATTGGCTTTAACCGCGCTTCAAGCGCGGTGACCTCTTGCATCATCGCCTCGTCGATCGCAAGCCGCCCAGCGGTGTCGACAATCAGCACGTCGAAGTAATGACGCTTCGCGTGATCGATAGCGCGGGCCGCAATATCGACCGGCTTGTCACCCGTGGCAGACGGAAAAAATTGTGCACCGGCTTGCTCGGCGACCATTTTCAACTGCTCGATTGCGGCCGGACGGTAGACGTCGGTCGACACCGTCAGCACTTTCTTCTTGCGCTCAGTCTGCAGCCAGCGCGCCAATTTGCCCGCAGTTGTTGTCTTGCCGGCACCTTGCAAGCCCGCTAGCAGGATGACCGCCGGCGGTTGCGTAGCCAGATTGAGCTCGCGCTCTTTGTCCGGCAAATCGCCGCCCATTAATGTCGTCAGTTCGCGTTGCACGACGCCGACCAGCGCCTGGCCCGGTGTCAAACTACCGGTCACGTCTTCGCCCAGTGCCTTGTCCTTGATGCTCGCGATGAAATCCCGCACCACCGGCAGAGCCACATCGGCTTCCAGCAACGCGACGCGGACTTCGCGCAGCATCGACTGCATGTTTTCTTCGGTCAACCGGGCCTGACCGCGCATCGTCTTGACGACGCGGGCGAGTCGGTTAGTGAGTTGATCGAGCATCGTAATAAGCAGGAGTTTTCGGCGGATGCGCAGAGGAAGAATTCAACATCTGCATGGTATAAACATTCATGCAGTTGCGCTTCGAGTGGCTCGCATTGTACGTGGCCGTCGCCGCGCTTTACCTGCTGATTGCGTGGCGCGAGTGGGCTGGATTGCGGCCCGCCGCCGGGCGCGTCCCGTTCTGGTTAGCCGGCGCGCTCATTATCGCGCTGGTCCTGCACGGCGGGATGTTATGGCACGGCATGGTTCAGAGTGGAGAGTTGCGCTTCGGTTTTGCGCACGCCTTGTCGGCCTCGCTGTGGATCACGGCGCTGATCGTTTGCGTTGAGACTTTCTTCTCAGCATCGCGCGGCATGTTTCTTCTGGTGCTCCCGTTAACCGCCGTGGCTAGCGTTTTGCCGCTGCTGTTCCCAGGAACGATTGTCGGACGAACAAGCGCATTGCCCCTGTTTCAATTGCACTTGCTGTTTGCGATCCTCGCATACAGTCTGCTGACTATCGCAGCGATCCATGCATTGCTGATGGCAATAATGGAGCGGCGCCTGCACGGCGAAGCGGCGGTCGCTCCAGGGCGGCTGGGTTTCGTCATCGATCGCTTGCCGCCACTGCTGGCAATGGAACGAGTG
>JACCZX010000152.1 GCA_013695705.1 Burkholderiaceae bacterium
CGGACACGCGCCACTTTACGAAGCGCCGAGTTCGGCTTCTTCGGGGTTTGCGTGAACACGCGCACACAAACGCCGCGCTTCTGCGGGCTGTTCTGCAAGGCCGGGCTCTTCGTCTTCCACTCGACCTTTTCGCGTCCTTTACGGACAAGCTGACTAATCGTCGGCACGAGCACTCCAGTTATCTGGGCGAGCAAACCTCGCGGTCTGCCGCCATCGCGCAGGCGAACGTCTTCGCCCAGCGCAATTAACGAAAAAACTTCCACTCCTCGTTTTCCGGGCGAACAAACCTTGCGGTTTATCGCCGAGTGGCGAAGTCGTGGCGCTTAAGGCCTTGAAGCGCTCAGTGTCTTCTACTGAGTCGCTTGGCGCCTCGAGCTGTAAAACCCTACTGAATGGTGTTTTCGGCATCGGCGGACGCTTTAGCTTCACCAGCCTTGGCCGGTGGGGCTCGCAGCTCCCCTGTGACGGGGCTCCTGCTCAAGTGCGTCACGACGCTATTGAACCTAGATAGGGTGTCCTAGGCTCACGAGAACCTGACGAATATAGCATGCGACGCAAAATTCACGCAACTCGCTTGGGTCTGCCGCTCCTCCGGAGCGGGAGCGACGCCCTGCGTCGCGCACTATACTCTGCGCATGAAAATAGTCGTCGTCGCGTCGTTTGTCGGTTTTTCACTCGGTCTCAATTCTCCCGTTTTCGCTCAGGCGCCAACCCCGACCGTCGTCGACAGCCCGACCGTAAAGGTCCTCACCGGGCTCCTGGCGCCGCAGTTCCAGGAGGAGATGAATTTCATAACCCAAGCATTGGGTGTCACTTGCGCGACCTGCCATGCCCGCGGCAACTTCGCGAGTGACGAAAAACCCGAGAAGCTGACGGCGCGCCGGATGCTCGAGATGACCAAGGCGATTTATACGCAGAACTTCCCCGAGCACAAACCGAAGCCCGGCGAATCGGTGCTGGGCCGGGTCACCTGTTACACCTGCCACCAGGGCGAACGCACACCGAAATTACCTCCCGGGTAAAAGGAAACCTGCTACATTTTTACGCTTTGCGTAATCGGAGCCGACATGAAACGCGCGTTGATCATCGTCGTTCTGGCTGTGGCCGGCTTTTCAACATCGGCGCAGGCGCCGAAGAAGCTGCTCTTCTTGACCCATGCCGCGCTCTACAAGCACACCAGCCTGGGGCCTGCGGAGAAAGCCGTCATCGAACTCGGCAAGGCCGGCGGGTTCGACGTGACGACGGTCGAGGGTTACAAACAGGATTCGAAGCAGCTCGATTTTTCGTTTCTGACGCCTGAGTACCTGAATCAATTCGACGGCGTGATGATGATGACCAATGGCAACCTGCCGTTCACGGATGCGCAGAAAAAGAACCTGGTCGACTTCGTCCGCGGCGGCAAGGCGCTCATCGGCGCGCACTGCGCATCCCTCACCTTCTATAACTATCCCGCGTTCGGAGAAATGCTCGGCGGCTACTTCAATCGCAACCTGCCGCAAGGCACGATTGCGGTGCTCAAGGTCGAGGACAGCCGGCACCCGGCCACGAAAATGCTTGGCGCCAGCTGGCCACTGGTCGACGAGTTCTACCTGTTCGGCACGGCCCCATGGGACGAGGCGCGACCCGACGAGAACATCGACGTGCTGTTCAAGAACAAGATTCCGATGGGCTTCTCGCGCGACAAGGTTCACGTCCTGCTCAGTCTCGATACCGAGCGCATGGACCTGACCAAGCAGCCGCACCTGAAACGTGGCGGCGATTACCCGCAGGCGTGGACCAAGGAAGTCGGCAACGGGCGAACGTTCTACACCTCGCTCGGACATCGTGACGACATCTGGAGCAACGATCCGGTCTTCCGCGCACATATTGCCGGGGGGATTCGATGGGCGCTCGGACTCGAGCAGTAGTTCTAGCAGCGGCGCTCTGTTCGCCGCTTGCCCTCAGCGAGCTGCGCGTTTCCGCGCAACGAGTCGAGGGGCTGCCAACTCCGCGATTTCATCACCTGCATCTCAATTCGATTAATCCCGACGCGGCGATCGACTTCTACATCAAAGCGTTTCCTTCCACATCGAAGGGAACGTTTGCAGGCCAGCCCGCGTTGCGATCGCCGAACAACGTCTGGGTGTTGTTCACCAAGGTCGCGACGCCACCAGCCACGCAGCCGGCAACCGCGTTCTGGCATTTCGGATGGCACGTTACCGACGTGCGCGCAACGCTCGATCGCTTTGCAAAATCCAACACGCCTCTTTTGCCGCTCTACACGGGCGAAGGCGCGCGCACGGTGTTCGTCAGCAGCGACACCTATCCGGGAGCGGGAGGCGTGCTCGGATTAACCGCAGCTGGCGTCGTCGAGGCGAAGGCGAAGGGCATCAAGCCGGCCGGAGGCGCGGGTTTCGCGTATCTCCGCGGACCCGACGATGCGCTGGTGGAGTACCAGGGGAACATGCCGGCCGAGCGCTTCAATCACGTGCACATGTATCAGGACCAGCCGATCTGCGCGCAGCTCTGGTATCAAGCGCACTTGAATGTCGACGTGCCGGCGGCGCGTGCCGGGATGACTGCCCGTACACCGGCGAACTGCCGCGTCGAGCGCGGCCCCGACAAGACCCTGCCTGCGCTCAATTGGGACGGCATGTACCGGACGCCGTCGGTGACGAGCACCTCCTTCGGCGATGTGTCGCTGTTCTGGTACATGAACCAGGCCGACACCCCGGCGGGACCGACCCGCGGCCACCTGATGGATCACTACGCGCTCAGCGTCGGCGATCTGGATGCGTGGCTCGCGAAGCTCAAGGCCGAGAACGTCACGTTTCTCGAGCAGCC
>JACCZX010000169.1 GCA_013695705.1 Burkholderiaceae bacterium
CGCGAGGACCTCCCCGTGGAGGGACGGGCGCTGTCCCGTCCCGGATGCTTCGGACGCCACGGCGGGCGTCCCTCCAGGCGACGTGACCACGAGCGGGTTTACCTCCACCATCGAGCAATCCAACGCGAGAAAGGTGCGATACAATCCATCGAACAACTGCGCAGCGGCTTTGATTTGCGCTGATTCAAATCCCAGCTGCCGCGCCAGCTTGCGCGTCTGATACGGCTGAATTCCAGCGAGGCGATCGACGGGCTCGCGAAGGATTTTCTCCGGCGACTTCTCGGCCACGGCCTCGATTTCCACCCCACCTTCGGTGCTGGCCACGAGCATCGGCGCGCCCGTGGCGCGATCGAGCAGGATCGCGAAGTAAATCTCGCGCTCGATCTCCACAGATCGGGCCACGAGCACCGCATTCACGACGCGCCCAGCGGCTCCGGTTTGATGCGTCACCAGGGTCTGGCCGAGCATTTTCGAGGCAATCTCGCGCGCTTCCTCCGGCGACTTGCACAGATGCACGCCACCTTTGAATCCGTTTGCGAACGTTCCCTTGCCCCGGCCGCCAGCATGGACCTGCGCCTTTACGACGAGATCCGTCGTGCCGAGTTCGCGCGCCGCTTGTTCCGCTTCTTCCGGCGTGCGCGCAGCTTTTCCGGCAGGCGTCGCGACACCGAACTTCTGGAGCAGTTCTTTCGCTTGATACTCGTGAATATTCATCAGCGGAACCTCAGCGCCCCACTAAGCCTTTGAACTTCCCCAGCGGCAATCGTTTTTCTCCGCTCCGATAACGGATGAATCAGGAAGGCAGGAAGAAAGGAGGCAATCGGGAAGCCAGGAAAGCGGCTCGCCCCCTTCCGCCTACCAGGAGAAATCCTTTCCCCGTTTCTGCTTTCGTATTTTCCTGATTCTCCCCTCCTCCGTCTTTCTGGATTATGGTTTCCGGGGATTCTGTTTCCGCAGCTAGCGCGTGACTCACGCGAACTCCTGAACCAAATTCGGCCGATATGAACCTGACCTATTACGGGCACGCATGCTTCTCGGTCAAAGTCGCTGGCAAGACCCTCCTCTTCGATCCTTTCATCACTCCGAATTCGCTCGCGCACGATATCGACGTCAGCAAAATCGCCGCCGATTTCATTCTTGTTAGCCATGGACATGGCGATCATGTCGCCGACGTGATCGAGATCGCGCAGCGGACGGGCGCCACCATTATAACCTCATACGAGGTCGGCGATTGGTTCGAGTCGAAGAAGGGGGTTAAGAACGTCCAGGCAATGAATCATGGGGGCGCGGCGAAGACGGACTTTGGCCGCGTGAAACTGACGGCCGCAATCCATAGCAGCTCGATGCCCGACGGAAGCTACGGCGGCAATCCCTGCGGCTTCGTCGTCGAGTCGCAGGACGGTAATTTCTACTACTCCGGCGACACCGCGCTCACGATGGACATGAAGCTTATCGGCGAACAAACGAAGTTGCGCTTCGCCGTCTTTCCGATCGGCGACTTTTACACGATGGGGATTGAAGACGCTTTGCGCGCGGCCGATTTCGTGGGCGTGACGAAATTCGTCGGCGTGCACTACGACACCTTGCCGCCGATCAAGATCGACCGCGCGTTCGCGTTGGAGGCTGCGCGGAGCGCAGGGAAAGAACTACTCCTTCCGAAGATTGGCGAAAGCATCGAAGTGTAGGCGTTCCTCGCGGAATCTGCGGCGCGACCGTTTCTTCCAACTCTCCGGCCGTGAGTGACGCGGAATCTTCGCTGTCGCGATGACACTGCTCGCGTTCAATGTCCACTTGCCGCGGCCGCCCTGACTGACCTGGAGCTTCGCTCGCAGCTTGCCAGCAATGGGCCGGATCTCATCGCTTTGCTGCTGAGCTTTTCCGTGGCGGCAATGTTCTGGCGCGGCAATCAGAAGCTCTTGAGCATGATGCGACAAAGCGATCGCCCCGCAATCTTCCCGAGTCTGGCCTTCCTGCTTTCCGTAGTCTTTCTGCCAATCTCCACGACTTTGTATGGCGCGTTCGGCGCCACTCGAACCGTCGCCGTTATTTACAGCGGAAATCTTGCCGTGATCGGCATTCTCCAGTTTTGCCTGTGGCTTCACACGCTGGGGCAACCCCTCCGTACGATCCGGCCCGCGCTTGCCTCACTATGCGCCGTCGCTTTACGCCTCAGCGGTCTTCAGCATCGCCTTTCTCATCAGTTTCTGGAAGCCACGGCTCGCGCAATACCTTTGGTTTGCGGCCTTCGCCGCTCCTCTGATTGCGCGTCTGACAGCGAAGCGACGTTGCTAGCTCGGGAGCACCGGCTCGGTCTCGTGCAGACGGCCGTAATCGACCGTGATCTGCTCCTCACCTCTCTCGGTGTAGATGTCGACGAAACGTTCGCCGAAACGGACATCGCGCCATGAATAGTCCTGCTGACTTTGCACGGCGGCCGGGATGACGGTTTCGATGCAGACGACGGACGCGACGAGCCGCGCTCCGCTCGCTTGCAGGGTTTCCATTGTCTCGCCGTGGAGCGGGCTTTGTTCGTCGATGGTATGCCGC
>JACCZX010000171.1 GCA_013695705.1 Burkholderiaceae bacterium
GCGCGCCATTGCTCAGGAAGTCCGATCAGGCCCTGCGGCATCAGCGCCACAAAGGCGATGATCGTCAGCCCGAGCGGCAATTGCCAGTGTTTGGCGAGCGAACCGAAGATCGCCTGCGATTGAAAAAGCTCCTGCAGCAGCACGAACGCGATCGCGCCGAAAACCGCACCACGCAGGCTGCCGATGCCCCCCAGGATGATCATCAACAGCACCGCGCCCGATTGATGCCACGACATGATTTCCGGATTGACGTAGCCGTCCTTCAGCGCGTACAAGAAACCGGCCATGCCGGCCAGCATCGCGGCGAACACGAACGCAGCGAGCTTGTACGGATACGTTGCAAAACCCGCCGCGCGCATGCGCTGCTCGTTGACTCGAATACCCGCGAGTGCGCGGCCGAAGCGGCTCGCCTGCACTGCCGCGAGTAGCAAGAATGTGAATGCGAGCGCGGCGAACACAAAGAAGTAAAACGTGCGCGGCTGGTCGAGGTCGACCATCGTCACGCCGCCGACCGCAACTGCGGGGCGGAAGTACAAATAGATCCCATCGCTGCCCCCACCCACCTTGGTGTCGTGAAAAACGTAGTACGCCATTTGCGCGAAAGCGAGCGTGACCATGATGAAATAAATGCCGCGCGTGCGCAGCGACAGCGCGCCGACTGCTAGTGCGTACAACCCGGCGGCGCCGAGTGCTGCCGGAAACAGCAGCCAGAACGAAGCCGGCCCCGATTGCGGCGACAGCAACGCGGCGACGTAGGCTCCGATTCCAAAGAACGCGGCGTGACCAAAAGACACCAACCCAGTTTGCCCGACCAACAGTTCGAGGCTTAATGCGAACATGCAGAGAATCATGATCTTCAGCGCGAGATCAACGTAGTACTTCTCGCCGAAAAATGGAAACGCCGCCGCGATAGCGAACAAAGCAACAAGGGGCAGGGACGAGCGCCACCCACTCATGTGCCCTGCCTGAACAGTCCTTCGGGTTTCCAGAGCAGAATCACCGCCATCAGCAGATAGACGAGCACGCCGGCGGCTTCGGAAAAAAACACCTTGCCGAAGGTATCGACTACGCCCACCAGCAGCGATGCAAGCAGCGCACCGCGCACCGATCCGATGCCGCCAATCACAACCACGACGAAAGAGATAATCAACACCTGCGCGCCCATGTTCGGATAGACCGAAGACACCGGCGCCGCGATCATCCCCGCCAGCACGGCCAGTGCAACACCGGCCGCAAACACGACGCGATAGAGGAATTTGATGTTGACTCCCATCGCCTGCACCATCTCGCGATTGCTCGCTCCGGCGCGGATCATCATGCCGAGCCGGGTGCGCGCGAGCACGAAGTAAAGCGCAAGCGCGACTGCAATGCACACCGCCGAGATGAACAATCGGTAGGTGGGATACGTCATCACGTCGCCGAGCTGCACGCTACCCGACAGCCACGTAGGCGCTGCTACGCCGTGTACGTCGTCGCCGACGAGAATGCTGCGCAGTTCTTCGAATACCAGGATCAGCCCGTAAGTCATCAACACCTGCTGTAGGTGTTCGCGCTCGTACAGGAAGCTGAAGAAACTCCATTCGAGCAGGTAACCGAATGCGATCGACAGCAACAACCCGAGCGCGAGCGTCGTGAAGAACCCGCCGCCCAGCGTGACGCCCACCCACGGCGCAAGCGCGTACGCCATGTACGCGCCGATCATGTAGAAGCTGCCGTGCGCAAGATTGATCACGCCCATGATGCCGAAGATCAGCGTCAATCCGCTGGCGACGAGAAACAGCAGCAGTCCGTACTGGACTGCGTTCAGGCACTGGATCAGGAACGTAGCAAGGTCCATTGGTACAAAATGAAACGGCGGTGCGCAGTTTCCCACGCACCGCCGTGTTGTCTAGCTTGGCTAACTACATCTTGCAACCAGTCGCAGGATCGGCCAACCCCTTGACCGCCACCTTTTGATATTTGTTGGCGCCGCCTTCGACCTTGCGCAGATAGATATCCTGCACCGGGTTGTGCGACTTCGATAGTGCAAACGCGCCGCGCGGGCTGTCGATCTTTGCCGCTTCCATTGCCTTGATCATCTCGGCGCGCTTCGAAGAATCGCCTTTGACTCCGCTCAATCCGGCCGCGAGTAGCTGTGCCGCGTCGTAGCCCTGTGCGGCGTACACGTCGGGTTGCAGCTTGTACGCCTTGGCGTAGCTCAAGCGAAACGTCTTGTCTTTTGCGTTCGGCAGGTCGTCGGCGTAATGCAGCGTTGTGAGCAATCCCTGTGCTGATTCACCCTGTGCTTCGAGCGTGCCGTCGGTGAGAAAGCCCGGGCCGTAAAGTGGCGCGCTCTTCATCAAACCGGTCGCGGCGTAGTCCTTGACAAACTTCACTGCACCGCCACCCGCAAAGAAGGCAAATGTTGCGTCTGGCTTCAGCGACGCGATCTCGGTCAACAGCGCCTGGAATTCAACGCCGGGAAACGGCAGATTCAGTTCCTTGACGATGGTGCCACCGCCTTTGGTGAAGCCCTCTTTGAATGCCGCGGCAGCTTCATCGCCTGCGGCGTACTTCCACGTGATCGATACGGCTTTCTTGTGGCCGCGTTCGGCGGCGACCACGCCCGCCGCATAAGACGGCTGCCAGTTCGAAAACGAGGTGCGGAAAATATTCGGCGCGCACATCGCCCCGGTAACCGCATTCGCTCCGGCGTTGGGGATGATCAGCAGCGTGTTCGTGTCGCGCGCGGCCTTGGCCATTGCCATCACGACGCCCGAGTGCACGGTGCCGACCACGACATCCACCTTGTCGCGATTGATCAGCTTGCCGATGTTGTCGGTGGCCTTCGACGGATCCGATTCATCATCGACGCGAAAGTATTCGATCTCGCGCCCGCCGATTTTGCCGCCGCTTTCCTGTACGTAGAGCTTGAAGCCGTTCTCGATCGCGTTGCCAAGAGCGGCGAACGTGCCGGTGAACGGCAGCATCAGCCCGATTTTCAATTTCTGCTGCTGTTGTGCCGCTGCCGGCCAGGCGGCAATTGCTGCGCACAGCGCCGCGGCGAGGGTGAGTGTGTGTCTCCGGTTCATTCGAATGTCTCCGTTATGTATGTGTTGCAATGAAATCGACTGTGGCCCTGATAACTGGTTGAGACTGGTCCCGTTGCGGTGAATGCCCGCACCTGGGCAGCTTCAACAGGCGCGCCTGCGGCACATGTTTCGCGATGCTGTCCAACTGCGCCATCGTTCCGTATTCATCATCTTCGCCTTGCACCGCCAGCACCGGCTTCGTGATGCTGGGCAACATCGCTTCGATATTCCAGCTGCGAAACATCGGGTTGAGCCAAATGTCGTTCCAGCCCCAGAAAGCAGAGTCGACATCGTCGTGATAGCGCGCAAGCTTAACCTTCAGGCCGGTGTCCTGCGTATCGGTAGTTGCGAGGTACGTATGGCGCGTGCGCTCGATGCTTTCGATCGACAAATCTTCCACGAACACGTGCGGCGCGAGTGCAACGACGCCCGCGACGCTGTCGGGAAACGCGGCGGCGTGAATCAGCGCGATCGATGCGCCGTCGCTGTGGCCGATGAGCCATGGCGGGTTGCGCGCAGTATCGATACCGACTGCCCGCAAAAGTGCGGGCAATACTTCGCGCGCCTGTGCGTGCATGAAATCGACCGGCCATTTTTCAGCATGCGGGCGCGGCGTCGAGCGTCCGTAGCCGGGCCGCGAGTACACCAGCCCACGAAAGCCGCCGACATCGCACAGTTGCCGCGGCCAATCGCGCCACATCGCGAGCGAGCCGAGACCTTCGTGCAGGAATACGAGCAACGGTGACGCTGCGCGCTCCGGCGCAATCGAGTCATTTTCAAGCGAATACTTGCGCGGGCCTGCCCCACCAGGTGATGAGCACGGGCCGAGCGTGATCTGCGCATGGCTCACGTTGTCGTGCACGCGGTCATCCAAGCGTGCACTCATCCAAGCGCCGATTCCTTCTCGCGCAGCTTGAAGCGCTGGATCTTGCCGGTGGCGGTTTTCGGAAGCTCAGCCACGAACTCGAGCAACCGCGGGTATTTATGCGGCGCCAGTTTTGCTTTTACGAATGTCTGCAGCTCGTCTTTCAGCGCGGCATCCGCGGTGATGCCGTTCTTCAGCACGACGAATGCCTTGGCCTTGGTCAGGCCTTCCGCGTCTAGCGTGCCGATGACCGCCGCTTCGAGCACCGCGGAGTGCTGCATCAACGCTGTTTCCACTTCGAAGGGCGACACGTATTGCCCGCTCACGCGCAGCATGTCGTCGACGCGTCCGGCGTAGGTAAAGTAGCCGTCGCGACTGCGCGCGTACTTGTCGCCGCTCTTGGTCCATCCGCCGATGAAAGTGGCGCGCGACTTTTCGCAGTCGGCCCAGTACATCAGCGCTGCGCTGGGACCTTTGACGTACAAGTCCCCTATCGCGTCAGCGGCAGCGACAGCACCGGCATCATCGCGCACCTCGACTTCGTAGCCCGGCACCGGCGTGCCAGTCGTGCCGTAGCGGACCTCGCCTGCGCGATTCGATAAAAAGATGTGCAGCATCTCGGTTGAGCCGATGCCGTCGAGTATTTCGCAGCCGAAGTGCGCATTGAAGCGTTCGCCTATGTCCTTGGGCAGCGCTTCACCTGCCGACGCGGCAACGCGCAGATTGAGCGAGTTGGCCGCGGGCAGATCCGGTGCGGCCATCATCGCTGCGTACAACGTCGGCACGCCGTAGAAAATCGTAGGGCGCTGATCGCTCATTTCATGCGCAAGGCGCTTGAACACAGCGGATGGCGTCGGCCGCTCCGGCATCAACACGACGGTCGCGCCGACCGACAGCGGAAACGTCAGCGCGTTGCCGAGGCCGTAGGCAAAAAACAATTTTGCCGCAGAAAACACGACGTCGTCTTCGCGCACGCCGAGGATCGGTTTGCCGTACAGCTCTGCCGTCCAATATAGGTTCGCGTGCGTGTGCACCGTGCCTTTCGGCCTGCCGGTCGAGCCCGACGAATATAGCCAGAATGCGATGTCATCGGCGGCGGTCGGCGGGGCAGCTTCAGCCGGCGCGTTGTGTTCGATCAGCGCGGCAAACCCATGCGGCTCGATCACGTGCTTCAACTCGTGTGCGCTGTTATTCATCGCCTCTCTTAGAGTCGGCGCCAGCGCGCTCGACACCAACGCGGCCTGTGCGCGGCTATGCGTTAACACGTAGGCGTAATCAGCGGCCGTCAGAAGCGTGTTCAGCGCGACCGGCAGGACGCCGGCATACAGGCAGCCGAGAAATGCAACTGGCCAGTCGATCGTGTCATGCATGAGCAAGAGCACACGCTCTTCGCGCCGAATGTCCAGCCCTCGCGATGCGGAGGCGAATCTGCGGACGCGGTTAGCAAGCTCGCCGTAAGTCAACGTGCGATCGTCGTCCCGATACGCAAGCTTCGAAGCCCGTGCTTCGTTAAGCG
>JACCZX010000239.1 GCA_013695705.1 Burkholderiaceae bacterium
GTCGTCGTGTCGGCCGCGAGCGGCGCGGTCGGCAGCGTCGTGGGACAACTGGCGCGCATCCGCGGCGCGCGCGCGGTTGGAATAGCGGGCGGCCCGGAGAAATGCGGCTACGTGATCGACGAGCTCGGATTCGACGCATGTATCGACTACAAATTGGACGACACTGCTGAGAAGCTGGACCGAGCGCTGAAAGAGGCGGCGCCGAAAGGCATCGACGGTTATTTCGAAAACGTCGGGGGAGCGATGATGAACGCAGTGCTGCCGCGCATGAATCCATTCGGCCGGATTGCACTCTGTGGAATGATCGCAGGCTACGATGGGCAACCTATCCCGATCGACAATCCGGCCTGGTTTTTGATCAGCCGATTGACGCTTCAGGGTTTCATCATCACGGAGCACATGGACGTTTGGCCAGGCGCGTTGCAGGAGCTCGGTGCGCACGTCGCGGGCGGCCGCATCAAGTATCGCGAATCAATAGCGAACGGTATCGAAAACGCGCCGCAGGCATTTCTCGGAATGTTGAAAGGCGCCAACTTCGGCAAGCAGCTGGTCAAGCTCGCCGCGTGACCGGCGTATGCAGTCACTGAACGACAAGGTCGTTGCGATCACCGGCGCCGGCAGCGGATTCGGCCGCGAGTTCGCGCGTCTCGCGGCGCGTCTTGGGATGCGTCTGGCGTTATCAGATGTTCAATCCGACGCGCTCGACGCGGTGGTCGACGAATTGCGCGAAGCTGACGTCAGCAGCGACGTTGTCGACGTCGCAGACTCGGTCCAGATGGAACGATGGGCGGATCGCGTTTTCAATCGGCACGGCGCTGTGCATTTGCTGATGAACAATGCCGGTGTTGGCGGCGGTGGTTTTGTTTGGGAAACCACCGAGAGCGATTGGCAGTGGATCATGGGCGTCAACCTGATGGGAGTGGTACACGGCGTGCGCCACTTCGTACCTCGAATGATTGCGTCAGAGGCGCGCGGCGAGCCCGCGCACGTCGTTAACACCGCGTCGATGGCGGGCTGGCTGGCCGCACCGCTGATGGGTGTCTACAACGTGTCAAAGCATGCGGTCGTGGCACTCTCGGAAACCCTGTTCCATGACTTGCGGCTGGCGAAGTCGAACATCGGCGTGACAGTGTTGTGCCCGGCGTTTGTGCCAACAGGCATTGCAACGTCGCATCGCAACCGACCCGTTGATGTTGGAAGCGAAGTCACGCCGACGGCGTCGCAGCGCATGGCGCAAAGTGCGATCGAAAAAGCGGTGGGCGGCGGCAAGATGACAGCCGCAGAAGTCGCCCGGATGACGTTCGACGCTGTACGCGAAAATCGCTTCTACGTTTTCACGCATCCCAGGATCCTGCCCTCGCTGGACGCACGGTTTGCCGCAGTGCTAAGCGGCGACTTGCCTGCTGATCCGTACGCAGCGCGGCCGACGTTGAAGCCGGCGTGAGGCTGCTGTGCTTAGAGCACACGAGCGCGTCGAACCTGCGCCGCGCTTGCGTGTCAGAATTTTCCTTATTTCCATAATTATTTGTCAAGGGAGCCCTCGATCATGCAACCGATCCGATCGACGTTGGTGGCGCTGCTTGCAACCATCTGCAGCGTCACGTCAGCCCAGACGGCGGTCTCATCGACGCCGACCGAAAGCGCACGACCGCTGCGCGCATTGCCTGCAGGCGTCACGCGCGGGCCGACGGTCGAAGGGATCACCGAGTATCGGCTTGTCAACGGCTTACGCGTCGTTTTGTTCGCCGATCCGTCGAAACCGACTGCAACGGTCAACATTACGTACCTGGTCGGCTCGCGTCATGAGAACTACGGCGAGACCGGCATGGCGCACCTGCTCGAGCATCTGATCTTCAAGGGCTCGAAGAATTTTCTCAGGCCCGACGCCGAGTTCACGCGACGCGGTTTCCAGAACAACGGCACCACGTGGCTCGATCGCACCAATTATTACTCGACGTTTCAGGCGAGCGACGACAATTTGAAGTGGGCGATTGACTGGTCGGCCGACGCGATGGTCAATTCGTTCATCGCGAAAAAAGACCTCGACTCCGAGATGACCGTCGTGCGCAACGAGTTCGAGAGCGGCGAGAACAATCCGTCGCGAGTAATGCTCAAGCGCATGCAGTCGATGCTGTACGACTGGCACAACTACGGCAATTCGACGATCGGCGCGCGCTCCGACATCGAGAATGTCCGCATCGATAATCTGCAGGCGTTTTACCGGACGTATTACCAGCCGGACAATGCGGTGCTGATCGTGGCCGGCAAGTTCGACGAAGGCAAAACGCTGGGATGGATCGCGCAGGCCTTCGGAAAAATACCCAAACCGAAGCGGTCGCTGCCGGTAGCTTGGACGATCGAACCGACGCACGACGGCGAGCGTTCTTTTTCGGTGCGCCGTCCCGGCGAGGTGCAGTTGCTGATGGTCGGTTACCGAGTGCCGTCGTCGCTTAGCCCGCAGTCGCTGGCAACCGGCATAGCCGCCGACATACTGGGCGACACGCCCAACGGCCGCCTGCATCAAGCGCTGGTCGCCACCGGCCAGGCGGCGCAGATCTTCAACTTCAACATCGATTCGCGCGAGCCCGGGTTCATCGTTTTCGGCGCGGTGGTGAAGAAGGGAGAAGCGTTGGAGCCGGTCAGGCAGGCGATGATCGACGTCATCGAAAGCTGGGGCAAGACACCCGCCACCGATGCCGAGCTGAAGCGCCAGGTGCAGCAGGCACGCACCAGTTATGACCGCACGCTCGCCGACCCGCAGGCGTTCGGCGTCGGGTTGTCCGAATACATTTCGCTCGGCGATTGGCGCCTGTTCTTCCTGCAGCGCGACCAGCTGGCGAAGCTGACCGCAGCCGAAGTCGACCAGGCCGCGCAGAAGTACTTCGTGCGCGATAACCGGGTGGTCGGTTCGTACATTCCCGAGGACGTGCCGCTGCGCGCCGAGATTCCCGCCGCACCGAGCGCCGCTCAGCTGCTGGCCGACTATAAGCCGTCGGAAAAGGGCACGTCGGGCGAAGCGTTCATCACAACACAGGAAAACATCGACAAGCGCACGCGTGTATTGAAATTCGGCAACCTGAACGTCGCGCTGTTACCAAAGCAGAACCGCGGCAACACGGTCAACGTACAGACGCAGTTCCAGTGGGGCAGCCCGGAGTCGCTCTCCGGCCGCATGATCGAAGCCGATCTGGCCGCTGCGATGCTCGGCCGTGGCACCGACAAGATGACGCGGCAACAGATCGCCGACGAGATGACACGGCTGCAGATCACCGGCGGGCTCACCGGCTTTCAAACCACGCGCGAAAACCTGCCCGATGCGCTGCGGCTGCTCGCGCACGCGATGCGCGCGGCGAGTTTTCCCGCCTCCGAATACGAACAACTGCAGCGCCAGGTGGCGACCGGGTTGCAGGCGCAGCTGGACAACCCGGAGGCGATCTCGCGCGATGCACTCGCCACTCATTTCAACACGTATCCGGCGGGCGACCCGCGCCATTACATCCCGTTGCGCGCGCGGATCGACGCGTTCGCCAAGACGCCGCTCGATGCAACGCGCCGCTTTCACAACGATTTCTACGGCACCGCGCGCGGTGAAGTCGCGGTCGTCGGCGACTTCGACGCCAAGCAGATCGAAACGTTGGTCAACGAACTGTTTACCGATTACCCATCGAAAGCGCCGTACGCGCGGCTCGAGCGCGAGTATCGCGAAGTCAAGCCCGCGCGGCTGACGGTCGACACGCCGGAAAAGGAAAACGCATACATTCGCGCGCGCATCGATTTCCCGCTGCGCGACGCCGATCCCGACGCGCCGGCGCTGGTGCTTGCCAACGATATCTTCGGCGGCGGCGCGGGCCTGTCGAACCGCGTCATCGAAAGGCTGAGGCAGCGCGACGGCATTAGTTATGGCGCCGGCACCGGACTGACCTTGGGATCGCGCTATCCGGTGTCGTCGTGGACCGCGGCCGCGCTGATGGCGCCGCAAAACGTCGCCAAGGCCGAACAGGCGCTGCGCGAAGAGATCGAACGAGCGCGCCGCGACGGATTCACCGCCAAGGAGCTCGACGACGCGAAAAAAGGCACGCTGCAGGAGCGCGCCACCAATCGTTCGAGGGACAACGTGCTGGCGGGCAACTGGGCGGCCAACATGGACCTGGGACGCACCTTCGCGTTTTCAAAACAGTTTGAAGACCGGTTGCAGGCGGTGACGCTCGATCAGGTCAATGCCGCGTTCCGCAAGTACATCGACCCCGCGCGTATTACGTTTGTGATCGCCGGCGACGCGAAAAAAGGCGCGAAGTGAGCAGCCTGGCGAGAAGCGTAGCGAGCAGGCCCGAGGTTGCGTCGAGGAGCGGAGGCGTACCAGCCGAGTGCGTTGAGCACCGGAGACGCAAGATCGGGCCGCGCAGTAGCTTCGCGGCGGGCTGCTAGATGTATGCCGACTTTAGGCATCGTATGCCCCTGCGCGTGCGCTGGGCCGAGGTCGACAAGCAGGCCGTTGTATTCAACGCGCACTATCTGCTTTACTGCGACGTGTGTGTCACCGAGTACTGGCGCGCCGCCGGCGTGCGCTATCCGGATGACTTCGTTAGTCAGGGCAGCGACCTGTTTGTGCGCAAATCTACCGTCGAGTATTTTTCGGCCGCGTACTACGACGACGAGCTGGAAATTTGCGGCCGCATTGCGCGGCTCGGCACGAGCAGCATGCAGTTCGTCGTTGAAATGTACCGCCGCCGCCAGTACGAAGCCGTGCTGGTCACTGCAGAGCTGATCTACGTGCATGCCGATCCAATCTCCCGCCAGGCTTCGCCGGTACCCAACACAATGCGCGAACGCATACGTGCCTTCGAGACCGTAACGCCCGAACAGGCGACGCATGCGAATTGAGTTGGGTGACTGGGATTCAATGCGGCGCTGGGCCGAGCCGCTGCGGTTTTCGGTATTCGTCACCGAACAAAAAGTACCGGCCGAGATCGAGCTTGATTCGTTCGATACACAATCGGTCCACGCGATCGCGTTTGATGACGAAGGTGTGGCAGTCGGCACCGGGCGCTTGTTGCCCGACGGACATATCGGTCGCATGGCGGTCGCCTCATCCGCGCGAGGTCAGGGCGTCGGCAGCGCGCTGTTGACGGCGTTGATGTCCGAGGCGCGCCGGCGTGGACACGCGTCGGCGGTGTTGAGCGCGCAAACACACGCGGTCGAGTTTTACCGCAGGCACGGTTATGCGGTGCAGGGTGGCGAGTACGACGACGCCGGAATTCCGCATGTAACCATGCAGTGTGGTTTATAGCTAATCGGCGCAGCTATCGAGGTCCTGCGGCGCGTGCACGCGGCGAGGGATGAGCCGCACGGTCGATCGTGAATTCATAATGACGGTCGGAAAAATGCTCCGGGTCGCTGGTGCCGTAGGTCCGTTCGAAAAACGTCGTTAGCCCATCGTTGCGCACCATCAGCACAGTGCTGGTGCGGGTTCCATAACCTTTGGCGCGGATCTGAATTGCCGATAGCGCGCGCTCCCATTCATACGGAACGCCGGTCGATGGCAGCACAACATCACGCGCGAGCTCACGGTTTTCGAGCAGCCGCACCAGCGGCTCGACGGCGACGCGCGACGCGATTGAACACGCAAAACCGCCAACCGCACGCGTCACCTTGGGCCAGGGCGTATCCAGATTTGCATTGGAGAGGCCGTAGACGCCCGGCGCCAGCGCGCGTGGAAGCTCCCCATTGCGATTGCTGAAGTAATCGAGCCTTGGATCGGGCGCTAGATTCGATGCTCCACTGGATTCAAGCGGCCCAATGTCGCCTGTCAGCAAATTGAATCCGTTGTATGCGCTCATGCGTGGTGCATTCGAAGCATGCCAGAGCGGTATGGTTTCGGAGGACTGCAACGCCGAGAGCACCAAAGTCCCGCGTGATGGCGCGTGCGGATTGCGCTCCGTCGGTGCACGCACGTTGGTGAGTGCGGCAAAGCGGCCGCGGCGCGTGATGCCGAGCCACGTTCCGCCAGCTTCCTCGTCATGACCGGCAAGAACAGAAACTGCATGCCCCCACCACGCCGCCGGACGCGTGCGGCGCAGATAGAACTCGTCGCGATTCGCCGCCAGAATCAGCGGGTAATCCGGATGTGAGCGCCACGCGAAAACGATCAGGCACATGTCATTCTGTCGGATCGAACAGCGCGTACGGAAGTGGAAGCCCCGATAGCCTCGGACCTGCGGGCGATTGCAAATGAAGCGAGCCGGATTCGACACGATCGAGCGGCGCTTCGAAAAGCAACCGGCTCGCTGCAGACGAAAACGGCGCCGCCATCACGACGGCGCCCACCGGCTGTGTACTGCCGCTGTGGAAGATATCCGCGCCTGCCTGCACGCCGGTGGTTTCGACCTGAGCAATGTTCATCCGCCGCTTGAGTTTGCCGAGATACTGACTGCGCGCAACGATTTCCTGGCCTGGATAACAGCCCTTTTTGAAATCAACCCCGCCAAGCACCTCAAGATTGATCATCTGCGGAACAAATTTTTCCTGCGTTGCTGCAAACACGGTTGGAACCGCGGCGTCGATTTCCGACAGCCACCACAGATTGCTCGACGTCTGTAGCGACGTTTTCGGCAGTGGCAGCTGCGATCCGCTTGGCAGCGATAGCAGAAAGCGCTCCATGCCGTCCGGGGTCGGCAACACCCGGTCGATTCTCGTTTCACCCACTGACGTCGAGCGCCACGGCGCGTCGGGCACAGAGAACCCGGCTTCGCGCAATGCGCTGCCCGCATTCGTGCCGACCAGCGCGTACGTGCTCCATGCATCGCTGACGTCGGTTACCTGCGCCTTTGCGCGCATCACGAACATCGATAATCGTTTGGCGATTGTCGCAATGAGCTCACGCGGCAGCCGCAGGAACACCGTTTCTTCGCTGCGCCACTGATGAAATGTCGCCAACAGCCTACCTTTCGGCGTGCAATAGCCGGATAACTGCATCTGTTGCGGTGTCAGGCGCGCCACATCATTTGTCAACTGAGACTGTAGAAACGCGCCCGCGTCTGGCCCGCTGACCGACATCAAGCCGAGTTCGGGTAACGCAACGACCGAGGACGCAGAAGACATTCAAGCCTACAGTTCGAATTTGATGCCGCAGATTAATATAAGTGCAACGATAGTTTGCACCGTTTACCTGACGATTCTGTGGCGATGAAAAAGCGCAGCCGCGCGCGCGTATGGGTGAGTTTGTTTCTGTTGGCCGGCATTGTGCTGACCGCCGGCGGATTCGCCGCTCGCTGGTACCTGTTCGAGCGTCCGTTGCCGCTGAAGACGGATCGTGTCGAGTTTCGCGTCGCCACGGGCAGCTCGGTGCGGAACATTGCGCACGCCGCGCAGGCTGCCGGTATCGCGCTTAACGCCGACGCCATGGTGGCAGCGGTACGCCTGACGGGTACTGCGCAGTCGTTGCGCGCCGGGCGCTACGCGGTCGAGCGCGGCATTACGCTGTCTGGCCTGCTCGCCAAGTTGCGCAAGGGCGACGTAGTGCGCGAAAGGTTGACCGTCATCGAAGGCATCGCGTTTCGCGAGATGCGCGCGTTACTGGCGGCGCAAAAAGAACTCATGCAGGAATCGGCTCGGATGTCGGACGCCGAAATCTTGCACGCAATCGGTTCCGCTGACGTACCTCCCGAAGGCGTTTTTGCACCGGATACTTACGTCTACGACCCCGGCACTACGGACATTGATATTTACCGGCAGGCGCATCGCGCGCAAATGAAGTTGTTGCACTTGGCATGGGCGAATCGTGCGACCGATCTGCCGTACAACAGTCCGTACGAGGCGCTGATCATGGCCTCGATCATCGAAAAGGAAACCGGTCAGGCGTCGGAGCGCGCGATGATCGCGGGCGTCTTTGTCAATCGTCTGCGACTCGGCATGTTGCTGCAGACTGATCCTTCTGTCATTTATGGAATCGGACTGGCGTTCGACGGCAATTTGCGCAAGCGCGATCTGCTTGCCGATGGTCCATACAACTCCTACACCCGCGTCGGATTGCCGCCGACGCCGATTGCGCTTCCGGGGCGCGCGTCGATCGAGGCGGCACTGCATCCGGCCGCGACTCCGGCTTTGTACTTTGTGTCGCGCCGCGATGGCACTTCTCAATTTTCCGCAACGTTGGCCGAGCACAATCGCGCAGTCGACAAATATCAGCGAGGCGCGCGGTGAAACGCGGCGCCGAGCGCGGCCGCTTCATCACGTTCGAGGGAATCGACGGCGCTGGCAAGAGCACGCACATCGACGCGGTTGCCCAAGCGGTGCAAATGCGCGGTGTTGAAACGGTGCGGACCCGCGAACCTGGCGGCACGCCGCTGGGTGAAGCTTTGCGTGAGCTCGTGTTGAGTCAGTCAATGACGCGCGAAACAGAGACGCTGCTGCTGTTCGCAGCGCGCAGCGAACACCTCGCCAAGATCATTCGGCCGGCATTGTCTGCCGGTCGATGGGTCCTGTGTGATCGGTTTACCGATGCAACGTACGCGTACCAAGCCGGCGGACGTCAGATGGATCGAGAGCGCATTGCCGAGCTCGAACGGTGGGTGCATCCGGATCTGCAGCCCGATCTGACGATCCTGTTCGACGTTGCACCCGAAGTTGCGGCCGGCCGTGTCGAACGTCGCCTTGATCTCGCGCGCGGCGCAGATCGCTTCGAGTCAGAATCCTCGGGCTTCTTCAGCGCCGTGCGCACAATGTATCTAGAGCGCGCAGCCAAGAACCCGGCGCGCTTCCTGATTGTCGATACCGGGCGTGCGCCGGAGATGGTGCGTACCCAACTTGAGCAGATGATTCGGCAATGGAACAAGTGACCCCGCTGCCGTGGCAGCAAACGCTGTGGGCGCAACTCGTCGCATGGCGCGAGCGCCTGCCGCACGCGTTGCTCCTGCACGGCCCGCGTGGCGTTGGAAAGCGGCAGCTGTTGAAAGCATTTGCGCAATTGCTTTTGTGCGAGACGGCGGTCGACGATTCACCCTGCGGGCGATGTGCCGGTTGTCACTTGTGGCTGGCAGACAATCATCCGGACTTGCGCTGGCTAACGCCTGCTGCGCAGATGCCCGAGCGCGACGACGCGGCGAGCGCCGATGCGGCCGGCGATGAATCGGGTGAATTGCGTAGCGCCAGCGCAAGCAAAACGAGCCGCGAAATAGTGATCGACCAAGTGCGCAAGACCGGCGAATTTCTGTCGCTCACTGCGCATCGAGGTGGCCGTCAGGTCGTGTTGTTGATACCGGCTGAGGCGTTGAATGGGCCGGCCGCCAACGCCTTGCTGAAGGTGCTCGAGGAGCCTCCGGCCGGCTCGGTGTTCCTTGTTATCAGCGACGAGCTCGATGCGGTGCTGCCGACCATCCGCTCGCGCTGCATCTTGCTGAGCGCGCCAGTGCCGACCGCAGCCCAAGCACTGGCGTGGCTGCAATCGCGCGGCGTTGACCATGCGGCCACGCGATTGGCAGAGGCGGGTGGGGCACCGGTTGGCATCGGCGACGAAAGTGCACTTGATGATCGGGCGACGCTGGATTCCGCGACGCGCGACGTATTGTTCACCCTACTGGGCCGCGGCCCGGCGCTGACTGGCGCCGAAGTGGCGAGCGCGGTGCCGAAAGATATCGCCGTGGCGCCGGCAATCCGTTTGTTACAGCGGTGGGGATGGGACTTATTAGCGGAAAGGCTGGCGGGTCGCGTTCGCTACTATCCGCAGTATCAGCGGCAGTTTGCGACCGTTGCGCGCGCGCTCGAACCAAAGCGCGTGGTCGAATGGGCAGCAGCTTTGGCGCAAATGCAGGCGGTCAGTGATCATCCATTGAACGGGCGCCTGGTGATTGAAGGCGCTTTGCTCAGTTATATCGATGCGCTGAGAACTGCGGGAACGAATCCACCAATGACGGCGGTTAGATGAACGATGGCGGCAAGAGCGGAAACGGGCCGGCTGCAGCGGCAGGTGGCGCGCGCCCGGCTGTGCTGTCGCTGTCGATAAAGGAAAAGGCCGCGCTGTACGCCGCGTATATGCCGTATCTGAAAAATGGCGGAATGTTTGTTCCGACCACGCGTCCTTACCAACTCAGCGACGACGTGTATTTGATTTTGACATTGCTTGATGACCCGACCCGCATTCCGGTGGCGGGCAAGGTGGTTTGGATCAGCCCCGCCGCTGGCGGCAACAAAACACCCGGCATCGGCGTTCATTTTCCGGCCGATGAAACGGGTCAAAATGCGCGCAAGCGTATTGAGGATGCACTTGGTGCGGCATTGAAGTCGGCGCGGCCCACGCACACTTTGTAAGACCGCGCGGCACGCGCGTTCCTTTTTGTAGGCACCGACCAATACACTGCAGCCTGGCGTGTAACCATCGATTGCTGCAGTCGATTCAGATGTTCGTTGACTCTCATTGCCACTTGTCTTTTCCCGAGCTCGCGCACGATCTTCCGGGCGTGTTGCGGCGGATGCGCGAGAACAACGTCGTCACGGCGCTGAACATCTGCACCACGCTGGCCGAGTTTCCGGCGGTGCTTGCGGTGGCCGAACAACACGAGCATGTCTACGCCTCAGTGGGTGTGCATCCCGACTACCAGGAGACCGAAGAGCCGACCGTCGAACGGCTGTTGACGCTCGCCAGCCATCCGAAAGTAATCGCGATCGGGGAAACCGGACTCGACTATTTTCGATTGCAAGAGCCGCTCGACTGGCAACGTGATCGATTCCGCGTGCACATCGCAGCCGCGCGTAAGTGTGGCAAGCCGATGGTGGTGCACACGCGCGCCGCATCGATGGATACCCTGCGCCTGATGCGGGAAGAGGGTGCCGCGGTAGCGGGCGGGGTGATGCACTGTTTTACCGAATCGCTTGCAACTGCCGAGGCCGCGATGGCGCTCGGCTTCTACATTTCGTTTTCGGGAATCGTGACGTTTAAGAATGCGCGAGAGTTGCAGGAAGTCGCGCGGGCTGTCCCATTGACGCGAATACTGATCGAAACCGACTCACCCTATCTCGCACCGGTACCGTATCGGGGGCAGACCAACGAGCCGGGATTTGTGCCGAAGGTGGCAGAAAAACTGGCGCAGCTCAAGAACATCGATGTCGAGGAAATAGCGTTTGCCTCGAGCGCGAACTTCTATCGACTTTTCAAGACCTTGCAGCCGCACGCTCAGGTGAGTCATGAAGCGAGCAGGGCGCCGCCGAAATTAACATAAACAGATACTTGCAGCCCGTTCTTAAGGTAAGCGCGTTAAAGAAGGCCGCTGCCCTGCAACGCTTCTGCAGTGGTCTGAGTCAACTCGGAAATCTGCGCGGTGACATTTTGCGCAGTCGAACTACTGGCGCGGCCTGACCACATCGTTGCGCCGGTGGAGGAGTCTATGAGCGCCGTTTCAGCCGCGTAGGCTTGGCTCACTCGCGCACCGCCGAAGGGAAAAGAGATCCCGGCACCGCCACCGATACGCCCACCGCCGCCACCGACACCGAAGCCGATTGAAGGCCCGCTGTCGACTGCGACCGGCTGCGCGGCATTCAAGGTCATGCGAACGATGGCGCGCGCACCAACTCGCTTGGCTGCCGCTAGATAAGGATCAGTTCCTACAGCTGCACCAGTGGTCCCAGCCAGCTGAGAGTTCAAGGTCGGCTTAGCACCGCGTGCAGACACTGCCGCCGCCAGTTGATCCTCGCAAACCCGCTGTAGTGTTAAATCCTGCGCTTCGCAGGCAACCAGGACCGAGCCACCGCGCACGTTGCGCCCGCTGTAATCCGGGTTGGTCCACTGCGCATCCATATGCGTAGTCGCGCAACCAGCCGTAATAAAGGCGGTGGACGAAATCAAAAGTTTAGGAAGCAAGCCGCATCGTGTACGCATTCGATTTACCTCGCAGGACCCTTCGTCGCTTGCATTTTTCATGCCGGTCTCCGGATGGACGCCGCCCGCAATGTCCATCTGCGCATAATGTGCATTATGTCAAGTTCGGTCCAGAGACTCGGTCGCACCGAAGTGCATTTTCAAACTAACTAGCTCAAAGCCCTCCTACGCCAGGCGAAGTCGTCATCAACCCTTGCAAGCTTCATGTCGTTCCCGGGTGGATTAACAGGCATCATCGCAGGCACACCTTATGAAGCGAACCGCTGATAGCGTAGATCCCAAGCGCAATACTGTTTCACTTGCTACAGCGCTAGAGCCAGCCAGACGGCAGATCGATGAAACAACTTTGCGCCGCTGAACCGACCGCGATCCTAGTGGCTCTGTATCTTTTGAGCGGGTGCGCCACCCAGTCCGCATACAACGAATTGGCGTCAGAACAAGATCGCTGCGCCGGTTACTGGATGCGATCGGGAGATTCGCATCGGGGCACCGAGATGAATAGGCGCGCGAACGAGTCGCGTCGCGCTGCGTCAAAAGTTGGTGCTTGGGATGACTTTTTCGGCGAGATTCTCGTTTCTCTTTTTACCGGAAATCGTTCGCCGCAACGAGTAAAGCAACCACCGCATCCCAGTGACTCGCGCGGCTGTGAATAGCGGAACTCCGCCAACACGCGCCATTGCGTTTCTCCTCCTGATGGATTCAAAAGCGGACGAACGTTGCAGTTAACGTGTGCGTGCTAGATGAGCGGCCGACACGAACTTCAATAGTCTTCGACTTTACCGATAGCAAGGAGACGAATGCCACTCCTACCATTGGAAAAGTGATTCGCATCAGGCCGCGCGCGGGGCTTATGGGCTGCTCACGGCCGCAGCGCCACGGCCTCCATCATCTTCCCGCTGCGCGCTGCATTAACCACAGTCCAGCGCGATCCATTCATCGGCGTCGGACACGGAAATGGCTCCGCGCGAACTCCTGTCACGCAACCGCGCATCGGGCGCTGCAGTGACCCCAGCGTCTGCCATTCGCGGCGATAAATTGGGTAGCCGGTCGGATACGCTGGTGTGGTCGAAGCACATGCGATGTTCGCGACGGAGGCGTTCAAAAATGCAAGTCCGCCATCAGCGCAGGGACTTCTGCTGAAAGGTCTCTGGCAAGGTATCCAAGGGGGCCCGAACGGTCTGCGAGTTTCTCGCCAGCGCGTGCGTGCAGGCCGACGCCCCAAACTGCCGCTTGCTGCATCGATGCGCCACGCGCTGCGAGGCCGGCAATAATCCCCGCCAGCGTGTCGCCAGAGCCCGAGGTTGCGAGGCCGACATTGCCGCGCGCGTGGCGCCACAGCGATCCATCCGGCGCCGCGATAAACGTGATCGCGCTTTTCAGAGCAACGATTGCATTCCACTGCTTCGCGGCTGCAAGTGCTGCCGGCGCCGGATTAGATTTGATCTGCTCCTTGTCGCCATCGGTGAGATGAGCCAGCTCTCCGTAATGCGGGGTCAGGATTGTTT
>JACCZX010000250.1 GCA_013695705.1 Burkholderiaceae bacterium
TGGGGACAGCCATTCGTCTCTCTCAAGAAATCGGATTAGGGTGGGTGAGCGACCAACGTTGGAGTTCCGCTGCAGCCGAAGGGGGCCTGCTGAACGAATGATTGGGTATCAAGGTCCTCTGCACTCAGCAATTCACGAAAATTACCGCACCGGCACTTCGGATCGCGCAGGCTCAGTTGCCTCTTGCTCGACAGGGATTGACCGCACCGACAGCACGCCGTTGATCGCTGCGATCGCGTCGATCACGCTTTGCGCGACCGGACTGTCGACGTCGACCATCGTGTAAGCCATTTCGCCGCGCGATTTGTTGAGCATGTTGTGAATATTCAGCCCGGCGTTCGCCATCGCGGTCGAAATCTGGCCGAGCATGTTGGGCACATTGGCGTTGGCGATGCCGATGCGATACGCCGATTCGCGCGCCATTTCGACGTGCGGGAAGTTGACCGCGTTGCTGATGCCGCCATTTTCCAGAAATTCACGCAGTTGCTCGACCACCATCACCGCGCAATTTTCCTCCGCCTCGGAAGTCGACGCGCCCAGATGCGGCAGCGCGATCACGCCGCGCACGCCGGACAGCATCGGCGACGGAAAGTCGGTGAGATACGCCTTGAGCCGATCAGCGCGCAGTGCCTCGACGACCGCGGCTTCGTCGACGATCGCATCGCGCGCAAAGTTGAGCAGCACCGCGCCGGGCTTCATCATCGCCAGCCGCTTGGCATCGATCAGGCCGCGCGTGGCCGCCACGAGCGGTACGTGCAGCGTGACGAAATCCGCTTGCTTCAGCACTTCGTCGATCGACTGCGCCTTGCGCACGGCCGACTGCAGCCGCCACGCGGCATCGACCGTGATTTCGGGATCGTATCCGACGACCTTCATGCCAAGCTTCAGCGCGGTGTCCGCCACCAGCGCGCCGATCGCGCCCAGACCGACGATCCCGAGCGTGCGGTATGGCAGCTCGATGCCGGCGAATTGCTTCTTGCCTTCCTCGACGCGCGCTTCGAAGTCGCTCGCATCGCGCGGCAACTCGCCGACGAACCGCAGCGCCGGAACCAGATTGCGTGCTCCGATCAGCAGCGCGGCGAGGACGAGCTCTCTGACTGCATTCGCGTTTGCACCGGGTGCGTTGAACACCGGCACGCCACGATCGGACATTGCGCCCACCGGAATGTTGTTGGTCCCGGTGCCGGCCCGTCCTATCGCCTTCACTGTTGCGGGAATCGTCATCGCATGCATGTCGTTCGAGCGCAGCAGGATCGCGTCGGGATGCTCGATGTGTTTGCCGACGGCGTAGCGGGCGGGCGTAAACCGCAGCAGTGCCTGGTGCGAAATGTTGTTAAGCGTGAGAATTCGAAACTTTGTCATGGCGATTGATTTAGCTGTTAGAGCGCAACATGCGCGATTCGCGACTGTCAGCGTGCGACAATGACGATGTGTGCCTGGATCTTGGCGTCCACATCCCCTCGCCCGAACCGCTGAGCGATCGCTACCGCCGCGACGTCGGTTGCGTCGCCGAGCCGCGAGGCGTCGCGCGCCTCGATCTCGTTCCGAAGTGGTGTGCCCTGGCAGTACGCGATCGCTGGGACGCGGGAAGACTTTGCCCGACTGCGCGTCGCAACCGTGATGATTTGGGGTTTCGCAATGAACCCGCCGGTTGCAAGATCTCGCTCGATGGTCGGACAATCGTAATAGCCGTGGGGTATGCGCGCGAGAAAGCGAGGCGGATCCTTGGGAAACAGGGATTCGAGTGCCGTCGTCACGGTGTCCGCGAATTCGTTTTCTTTGATCCGATCCCACACGTTGAAAATGAAAACGCCTCCCGACTTGAGCACTCGACGTGCCTCAGAAAACGCCTTCGATTTTTCGGGGAAGAACATGACTCCGAACTGGCACACAACGGCGTCAAACGATTCGTCTGGGAAAGGCAGCTGCATGGCATCCGCGTGACGCCACTCCACCGGGCGCTTGGTCCCGACAGCGGAAGCCTGGTCCAACATCGGCTGATTCAGATCCGTCGCGACGATAGACACGCTGTCAGGTAACACGGATACCAAAGCACGAGTAACAACACCCGTCCCGGCGGCAATTTCGAGTACGCGAGTAAGAGGCCTCGAAGCCAGCCGTTTCACCAGGTCCGCTGCGTAGGGCGCGAAAATCAGCGGAACTAGATACGTTTCGTAAAGCTGCGAAATTGAACCACTAAAGAGTTTGTCTGTATCTGGACTGCTCATGGGGGTGCCGTCCTTCG
>JACCZX010000265.1 GCA_013695705.1 Burkholderiaceae bacterium
CCGATGATCGCGTCGTCGGCCGCATCGTCGAGCGCATCCATGCGGCGCACGATCGCCTTCGCCCGCGCAACCAGTTCCATGACGTTAAATGGCTTCACCAGGTAGTCGTCCGCGCCGAACTCGAGCCCCAGTACCCGCTCGGCCTCGCTTGAGCGCGATGTCAGCATCAGTATCGGCACGTAGCGCGGCGAGGCGCGCAAGCGGCGGCAAACTTCCAGCCCGTCGAGACCGGGCAAGCCCAGGTCAAGAACGACCAGGTCGGGCGGGTCCGACGCGGCAATGCGCAGCGCCTCTGTGCCGTCGTTGCACACATGAATTCGCTGCGCAAGATCGGCCAGGTGCAGCGCGATCAGTTCGGCGAGATCGTGCTGGTCTTCAACGATGAGAAGCGTCCGCAGCATGGTTTGAGTCGCGTTTTCAGATACGAGCTTACAGATGAAGGACAAAAATCTTGATGCCGATTTGATCGGACCGGCGCGGTTTCGTGAGACTTTCGTGATACCTGACGGTTACGGTGCGCAGCTACGACAGCGGAGTTGGGAGAAGTCGTGGAGCCTGGTGGCCGCAGCAACGCGCGGGAGTTGTTTAACGATCCGGTCGCCGTGGCCGCTCTGCGCAGCCGGTTATTGGGCTACGCGTTGCGCAGCCTGAGCCAAGCCGATGCAGAGGACGCGACGCAGGAAACGTTGCTGGCGTTGCTTGGCGCGCCCGATGGCTACCGCGGTACAGCGCAATTCGACACCTACGCCCACGCGGTACTGCGTCACAAGACGGTCGATGTGTATCGCGCCCACGCACGAGAGCTGCCACATGCGCCGGACGCGCTGGAGGCGGCGATCGATCGCGCGTCGGAGGTGGGACCCGATGCAGATCCGGCAAACGACCCGGCCGATCAAATTGATGCACGCCGCCAGTCCCAGTGGTTCTGGACGACTCTTGCATCATGCCTGCGCGAACTGCCGGAGCGGACGCGAGAAGTGTTCGAACTCCGCACTTTGCTCGAACTCGATCTGCCCGTCGTCTGCCGGCGCCTCGGTATCACATGCAATCACGGTGGAGTGCTTTCACACCGTGCGCGAGCTCATATTCGTCGCCGATGGCCGACTGCATCGGCGTAAGCGATGCGAGGCGTGGAATTCCTAAGGAAATACGAGCCCGAGCGTTCAGCGAATTGCACTTAGTGAACGATCCGATCAAACGTGAACTTGCCGTCTTTGAAGTCGACCGGAATCACGTCCTTCGGACCGAAGCGGCCCTCGAGCACCAGTTTGGCCACCGGATTTTCAATTTGCTGTTGAATCGCGCGCTTCAGCGGCCGCGCGCCATACAGCGGATCGAACCCTGCCTTGCCGATCTCTGCCAGCGCAGCGTCGCTGACGACGAGCTTCATTTCCTGCGCCGCGAGACGCTGCTCGAGACGATTCAATTGAATGCGCGCGATTGCTTGGATCTGCTTCGCATCGAGTGCGTCGAACACGACGATCTCGTCGATGCGGTTGACGAACTCCGGCCGGAAATGTTTGCGCACTTCGGCCATCACAGCTTGTTTGATCAGCTCGGAAGACTGCCCGGCCATGCGCTGGATGTCGTGTGAGCCCAGGTTCGACGTCATCACGATCACGGTGTTCTTGAAATCCACGGTGCGTCCCTGCCCGTCAGTCATGCGGCCGTCGTCGAGGACTTGCAGCAGCACGTTGAAAACGTCCGGATGCGCTTTCTCGACTTCATCGAACAGGATCACCGCGTACGGCTTGCGGCGCACCGCCTCGGTGAGCGCACCACCTTCGTCGTAACCGACGTAACCGGGTGGCGCCCCGATCATGCGTGCGACCGAATGCTTTTCCATGTATTCGCTCATGTCGATGCGAATTAACGCGTCCTCGGTATCGAACAGGAACTCGGCAAGCGCCCGCGTCAGCTCGGTCTTACCCACACCGGTCGGACCCAGAAACAGGAACGAACCATACGGACGATTCGGATCCGAAAGACCGGCGCGCGAGCGACGCACGGCGTCCGACACCAGCCGAACCGCGTCGTCCTGCCCGACCACACGTCGATGCAGAAAGGATTCCAT
>JACCZX010000276.1 GCA_013695705.1 Burkholderiaceae bacterium
ATCGTCGGTGTGGCGCAGGCGCCCGAGCACCACCGCGAATTCATCAGCGCCGGTGCGCGCGACCAGATCGGATGTGCGCACCGTGTCGACCAGACGCGCAGCAGTGGCGCGCAGCACGGCGTCGCCCCCGCGATTTCCAAGTGCGTCGTTGAGCTTCGTGAACTCGTCGATGTCTACCACCAGCACCGCCAGCCGATCGCTGCCGAGCTGATGATTGCGCATCGCTTCGTCCAGCCGCGATTCGAGCAGGCGCCGGTTCGGTAGCTCGGTCAGCTCGTCGTACAACGCGATGCGCCGCGCACGTTCCTCGACTTCGCTGCGTTCGTACAGCTCGGCAACCAGACGCTCGTTGGACCACGCCAGCTCGTCGTGCGCCGCACGCACGCGCTGCTCCAGATCTTCGCGCGCCTTCGCCAGCGCGGCCTCCATTTCTTTGCGCGCGCTGATGTCTTCGACCATCCACACCGTTTCGCCGGCCGGGCCGCCCGGTGTGATGCCCTTTACCAATAGACGGGTCCACACCCGCGAACCATCGCGGCGCATCGTGCGCCATTCGGTCGCCGGCGAACCGTCTGCCGCCAGCGCGTCGCCAATGCGGCATCCGAACGACTGAAACTCATCGTCGGATCCAAAAAAAATTGCTGCCGATCGGCCAAGCAGGTCGGCCGCATTCCATCCAAACAAATGCGCAGCGCTCGAGTTGCACTGCACGACGTTGCCGTCGCAGACCACCAAAAACCCTACTGCGTCGTTGGACAGCAACGCGCGATATTCCTGCAGGCGGCGCTCGTCTTCGCGCGGATCGGGAGCGATCACGACATCTTCGGCAATCTCGCGCATCAAGGGCTCGCTGGTCAGCAAAACATCTGGATATATGCGTGCAGTGTCGCGCCTCGGTGGGCCCCAGAAAACGCCGATTACGGGCGTGGCGCCCACCTATTTGAACGGCTTCGCGTTCAAGCCGGGATGCGCGAGTCGCTACCGCGCCAGTAATCGGACTGTCTTATTACGCCTTCTGCTTCGGAATGACCGAGATACCCCCGCTGCGCTCCAGCACCGCATAGCGAATTTGATCCCGTCGTCGAGCGGCTGCCGCCGCGAGCGCAGCGCCGGGTGCTCCTTCGACGTGTCTGCCTTTTGTGGGGTCGACCGGGCCATGACACATGTTCCGCTAATCACGTCTTCCGAGCAAAGCATTCGTTGCAGCATCGGGAACACCGATTGCGACGCTTGCTGTCCGCACAACGCGTCTACCAGCAACGGAGCTCGCCATGAACATGTCGCTCGGCAAACTTTCACCGCGTATCACCAGCATGATCCATATGGACCACTCCCACGTACTCGCTCTGTCGCGGCGATATCACCCTGACACCTCGCCGGACAAAAAACTGGCGCTGGTCACCAACGCCTGCCTGGCGCTGGAGATTCATGCCCAGCTCGAGGAAGAGATTTTCTACCCGGCGCTACGCGCGGCGACCGGGGCCGATCCGGTGCTCGACAAAAGCGTGCCGGAACACAACGAGATGCGCCAGCTGATCAGCCGGCTGCGACATCTGGAACCGGAAGATGCTGCATACGATTCCACCTTCATGGATTTAATGCGCGTCGTGCTGCACCACGTTGCCGATGAAGAAACGACGTTGTTGCCGCAAGCCGAGCGCATGCTGGGCAATCAGTTGCGAGAGCTTGGCCAACAGATGACCAAGCGCCGGCTTCAGTTGTTGCGGCCGCACGCCGTCGAAGTGGCAAAGACAACGGTGCAATCGTTTCCGATCGCATCGGCGATAACGGCGGTGACGGCGCTGCTGTTCGGTTCTCTATTGATGAAGGGACTTATCCCATCCGATTCGCTCATTGAGCGACCGACCAGACGACTGACGCGACTCACTCGATCGTTACGTCGGTTACCCACATAAGCTCGCACGATCCTCCGCCGGAATCGTCACGCGACAATGAAGAGCGCCACGACCAGCCATCGGCGTGGCGCGCCGTGATCAGGTAACCACTTAATGTCACCACCGAACCCGGTCGCACGCCAAGCAGGCGAGATTTAACCATGTCATCCGCCGGTACCAGATGCGTATTGGCCGACGTGCGAATAATGACCGAGGGCTCGATTGGCGGCTCGCCTTGCCACCGATATTGATACCAGCGATTGCTTTGGCTGATCGTCAGTCGATCGAGCACCGCACTGTCCGACATCGGTCCCCAACCGAGAGCAAAATCGACCGGCGATAAATCGGCCTCGCGGCCCATGCGATACCGTTCGATTGAGAGCACGCGGGCTCGCACTGTGTAACCGGCGAGCGGCTCGATTGAGTAGCCGGCTCGCTGCAACGGTGCTGCGCTCGTGCTCGACTGCAATGGCGTGTCTGATACCGGACCGCTGGTTGCAACGCGCCGCTGACCTGCGCGGTCGACCGCAAAGTACGTGACGCAAGCCAGCATCATCGTTCCGATGAGCCATGGCTT
>JACCZX010000363.1 GCA_013695705.1 Burkholderiaceae bacterium
CACGACCTGCCCGCCGGCACGCTCGTACACAAGTACGGCCAGGTGATCGGCCGCAGCACCGTCGACATACGGGGCGGTGAGCATGTGCACGTGCACAACCTTGCGATGCCTGATGCGCCGGCGTCGCGCACGACGACGCCACAGTCGTCGGCGGCGCCCCGTCAGCTGCCGGGGGATCTGAGGCGGACATTCCAGGGCATCCGGCGACCCGACGGCCGCGTTGCCACCCGAAACTATGTCGGAGTGCTGACCACCGTCAACTGCTCGGCGACCGTCGCCCGCGCCGTCGCGCGAGCCACCGAGGGCTGCTGCGAGGACGTCAGCGGTGTCGACGGCGTGGTCGCGCTCACGCACGGCACCGGTTGCGGCATGGACATGGGCGAGAGCATGGACGTGCTGCGCCGTACGATGGCGGGGTACGCAAGACATCCCAACATCGCAGCGACGGTGTTTATCGGTCTCGGCTGCGAAGCGAATCAGATCACGTCGCTGCTTGGCGCCGAAGGGCTGAAGGAGAGCGAGCGCCTGGCACGCTACAACATGCAGGATGTTGGCGGCACTGCAAAGGCGATCGAGCGCGGCGTGGGAATCGTCAAGGAGATGCTGCCGGCGGCCAATCGCGTCTCTCGAACGCCGGTGCCGGCAAGCCATCTAATGCTGGGTCTGCAATGCGGCGGATCGGACGGTTACTCGGGCATTACCGCCAATCCCGCGCTCGGCAACGCAGTCGATCGCCTGGTCGCGCACGGCGGCACGGCGATCCTGTCGGAGACCCCCGAGATTTATGGCGCCGAGCACTTGCTGACGCGCCGCGCCGTATCGCGCGAAGTCGGCGAAAAGCTGATCGCGCGCATTAAGTGGTGGGAGGATTACACCGAGCGCAACCACGGCGAGATGAACAACAATCCATCACCCGGCAACAAGGCAGGCGGACTGACGACGATTCTGGAAAAATCGCTCGGCGCGGTGGCGAAGGGCGGCACGACGAATCTGGTCGACGTTTTCGAATACGCGAAGCCGGTGACCGCGAAGGGGTTTGTCTACATGGACACCCCTGGCTACGACCCGGTGTCGGCCACGGGGCAGGTGGCGGGCGGTGCCAACATGATCGTGTTCACGACGGGACGCGGATCGGCGTATGGGTGCGCACCGTCGCCGTCGCTGAAGCTGTCAACCAACACCGAGCTGTGGCAGCGGCAGCAGGAAGACATCGATCTGAATTGCGGCGAGATCGCCGACGGCGCGGCGACCATCGAAGAGATCGGCGAGCGGCTGTTCGAGCTGATTCTTGCTACAGCGTCAGGCGAGAAAACCAAGAGCGAGCGCTTTGGCTACGGCCAGAGCGAATTCATTCCATGGCAGCTGGGTGCGACGATGTAGCGCTCGGCAGTGTTTTGAAGCAACTTAGTTAGGCCAATACCTCAAGGAGGAGACATGAAGTTGAACATTACAAAACTCACCATCGCCGCGGCGCTATCGCTGATCGCGCTCGGCACCGCGCACGCGCAGACCAAGCTCAAGTGGGCGCACGTGTATGAGACGAGCGAGCCGTATCACACCGCTGCTGTGTGGGCGGCTGGCGAAATTGGCAAGCGCACTAACAATCGTTACCTAGTCGAAGTGTTCCCTGCGTCGACGCTCGGCAAAGAAACCGACATCAATCAGGGCCTGACGCTCGGCACGGTCGACATCATCTACACAGGGCAGTTGTTCGCCGGACGCACCTACGGTCCGCTCGCGATCGGCGGCGCGCCGTTTATGTTCCGCGACTTCAATCACTGGAAGGCGTTCTCCACCAGCCCGCTGTTCGGCGAACTGGCAGAAGGCTATCGGGCCAAGAGCGGCGGTCATAAGGTGCTGGCGATCACGTACTACGGCGAGCGTCACGTCACGTCGAACAAGGCGATCAATAAGCCGGAAGACATGAAGGGCGTGAAGATTCGCGTGCCCGATGCGCCGCTCTATACGATGTTCCCGCGCGCAGTTGGCGCCAACCCGACGCCGATTGCATTTGCCGAGGTGTACTTAGCGCTACAGAACGGGACGGTCGACGCGCAAGAAAATCCGCTGCCCACCATCGATGCGAAAAAGTTTTACGAAGTGCAGAAGTTCATCGTGCTGACCGGCCACATCACCGATGCACTGCTGAGCATCGTCAGCAGCGGCACGTGGAACAAGCTCTCCGACGCCGACAAGGTGATCTTCGACGCGGTGATGAAGGAGGGCGCAGCGCGCGCGACGACACAGATCGTCGAGATGGAAAAAAATCTCGGTGCTGAGTTCAAGAAGAAGGGCAAAGAAGTCGTTGCAGTGGACCGCGCGCCGTTTCGCGAGGCGACGATGAAGCTGCACAACGGGCCCGATGCGACGTGGCCGAAAGACGTCTACGACAAACTGCAGGCGATCAAGTAACGCTATTGGAAGAAAAGAGCGGCCATCTGGCCGCTTTTTTTTGGCGCGACGTTGGGTCGCCAGACACAAACGCTTAAACAAGCACGGCGAACAACCGCGGGCCGCCTCCGCTCTGAGTTACAGCCGGCAACTTGCGGGCCATGACAAATTGCAGGAGAAAGACACATGAACAAGGCACTGGCAGCAGGCGCTCTGTATTGATAGGACTTTCGTCTGCGTTGGTGGCGTACGCGCGCGCAGCGCCCGCTGTATGAGGTGCTGTCGACCGCGCAGAAGGCGATTGCCGACGAATTGTTGGCGCCGCGACGCCATAGCGGCCGCTTCGGCCGGGGTGGATCGCACCGCGTCGTGTAGTAAAGCAAGCTCTATCGCACCAGCTGATTGATCTCGATGATCGGCAGCAACACCGCCAGCACGACCAGCATCACCACGACGCCCATCGTCAAAATCAGAATCGGCTCTAGCAGCGAAGTAAAAAACAGCGCCCGGCGCTCGGCTTCGCGCGAATGAATATCCGCTGCGCGCGACAGCATCTCGGGCAGCTTGCCGGTGGCTTCACCTGAAGCGATCAAGTGAATCAACACGGGCGGAAATAGCTTTACATGCCCGGGCTTTTTTTCTTCGTCGGCATCCGCGCGCAAGGCTTTGGCTAGTGAAAAACCTTCGCGCACGCGCTGCACTGCGTCCATCACGCGCGTGCGCATCGCCAGGTTGGTGATCGTTTCGCCGGCTGCTTGCAGCGAGCGCAGCATCGGCACGCCGGAGCCGACCAGAATCGCCAGCGTCGACGAAAACCGCGCAGTGTTGATCGAGCGTGAGAGCACGCCCATTACTGGCAATGTGAGAATGCGCGTGTGCCAACGCAAACGCACAGGGGCCACACGCAGCGCGCGCTGCGTCAGAAACGCGGCGATGGCCGCGATCACCACGACGATCCAGCCATAGTTGCGCACGAAGTTCGAAACGCCGATCAGTGCGACCGTTAGCCAGGGCAGCGCCTGGCGCGTGTTGGCGAACACCTGCACGACCTGCGGCACGACGTACGTCAACAGGCCGATGACAACGGCCAGCGCAACAAAGGTAACGATTGCGGGATACACGAACGCGAGTGTGATTTTCTGTTGCAACTTGGCGCGCTCTTCTACGTAATCCGCGAGGCTCCCCAACACCGAACCAAGCTTTCCGGATTCTTCACCGGCAGAAATCAATGCACGATAGATATCGGGAAACTGGCGTGGATGACGCACCAGCGCCTTCGATAGCGACGTGCCACCTAACACGTCGGTGCGGATCGAGGCCATTAGCTCCCGCACGCTTTGCTTTTCGCTCTGCTCGACCATCACGGTCAACGCGTCGGCCACCGGCAACGACGCGCCGAGCAACGACGCGAGCTGTCGGGTGATCACTGCGAGCTCGGTTTGCGACAGCCGTCGGCTTAGCGACAACCCGCCGGCGCGTGCGCCGACGTCACTCATCACCGGATCGACCGACAGCGGAATCAGTCCGCGACCGCGTAGCAACTGACGCGCGAGGCGCGCGCTGTCGGCTTCTAAAACGCCGCCCGATTCCTTGCCGAGGTTATCTACCGCTGCGAATCTAAAAGCGGCCATGCGCTAGCTACTCGCGCGTGACGCGCAGCGTCTCTTCCTGCGACGTGATCCCGGCCTTGATCCAGCGCTGTGCGTCGGCGCGCATGTTGATCATTCCGTTCTTTTCCGCGACGCGGCGCATGTCGGTGTCGTTCGACCCTTGATGCACCAGCATGCGAATTTCATCGTTGACGGTGAGCAGCTCGTAGATGCCGGTGCGTCCGAGGTAGCCGGTATGGCCGCAATGGCCGCAGCCGACCGCGCGCCATCC
>JACCZX010000377.1 GCA_013695705.1 Burkholderiaceae bacterium
TTTATTCGCGACCTCGCTCACGTCCGCGTTCTTGCCTTTGAAAGAAAACGACGACGTGCGCGCGACCACCCGCAGCCCATCCACCTTGGCGAGCGCATCGAGAATTTCCTCGCTGATACCGTCGCAAAAATACTCCTGGTCCCTAGCCTGGCTCATATCGACAAATGGGAGCACCGCGATGCTTTTGTCAGGGATGGCGGGCCCAGCCGCCGCGCGCTCGACGCTGGACAGAGCTGGTTGAGAACGAACCCAAAGCCCCACGACTGCCCCTGCCAGCAAGAGAATCGCCGCAAGACCCACCAAGGATCTTTCGACGCCGAAGGACCGTGGCGCGGCTCTCCAGCGCGGCATGCTCCTGCCTTGATCGCTTGAGTTTCTCCGGCAGCTCCTGGCTGCCGACTTCGCCGGTGTAGAGGTTGACCACCTCAATCTTCACGCCGTGTTTCACCTCGCACTCGCCCAGGTCATAGAGATGCGGCTGCCAGCGTTCATATTGTGCCAGGTCATCCGCCACCCGCTTGGAAAGCAGAATGTGACCCGCATCGCCGCAATCCATCACACGCTGCGCCATGTTGATGCCGGCGCCGGCGACGTTCGAGCGATCATTCACATCCTGCACCGCATCGACCGGCCCGCTATGGATGCCCATGCGCACATTGAGCTGCGGATACTCCTTCAGCCTCTGGGTTGGCTGGCTCGTTATTCAGGTTAGCGCAACGCTACTGCCCACCTTTCATACGCCTGACTGGGTGGTACAGACGCTTATCGTCGTGGTGGCGCTCGGCTTTCCCATCGCGCTCGTGCTGGCCTGGGCTTTTGAGCTGACGCCGGAAGGAATCCAGCGTACCGAGGAAGTCGCGCCTAACGAATCAAGGACGCGTCGCGCCGGCCGCAAGTTGACTGTTGTCGTCCTGGTCGCCGCGGTGCTGGCGGCGGCGCTCCTCGTCTACAACTTCGCCCGCACGAAAAACTCACCCGCGACGAGGGAGAAATCGATTGCGGTGCTGCCACTCGTGAATCAAAGCGGGGATCCCACTCAGGAATATTTTTCCGACGGGCTCTCCGAAGAACTGATCAACGGTCTCGGCCAGATTCACGGATTGCGGGTGATCGGGCGCAATTCATCATTTCATTTCAAAGGCAAGAGCGACGATTCACGTGCGGTCGGACTGGCGCTCGGAGTAGCAAACCTGCTGGAGGGAAGCGTCCGCAAAGCCGGCGATCGCGTCCGGATCAGCGTGGCATTGGTCGACGCGGCGAATGGCAGCCAGCGGTGGTCGCAGACTTATGATCGGGAAATGAAGGACATCTTCGCTGTCCAGGAAGAGATCGCGCGATCTGTCGCTGACCAACTCCGGATCACTTTGCTGGGCGGCGAGGTGACCGCCTCGGGGAGACCGAGCAATGGCAGTCTCGAGGCCTACAACGCCTACCTCCAGGGTCAGCAGTACAATAGGTCCGGGAATGTCGAGGGCTTCGCCAGGGCGATCGCTTTCCACGACGAGGCTATTCGTCTTGATCCTCGCTATGCCGAGGCTTTATGCCTACAAATCACTTGCCTGGGGTGGGATCGCTTTCTTCCGTGGCGCGAAAGGAATGGATGCGTTCGCGCAAGGGCGCACCGCGGCCCAGACGGCGCTGGCGATCAAACCCGATCTGGCGCGAGCCCGCGGCGCGATGTCTATAATTTACAGAGGCGCGGATTGGAATCTGGCCGCGGCAGAAGCCGTGCTCGTGGGCTCCGATCAGAAAACGGCGACAGGCCCGAATGCGCTCTCTAACATCCGCGCTGCTCAGGGCCGCGCTGAGAGGCGCTGCAGTTGCAAAAGCAGGCCGTCGCGCTTGATCCGGCCTTCGCAATGTTTCGCCGCAATCTCGCTTCCAGGCTGATCTCGGCGGGTCGCCTAAGTGAAGCTGAGGCGGAATCGCGCAAAGCGGTCGAGCTGCAACCTCAAGCTTCGGGTGTGCATTTCGACCTCGTCGTTCTGGCTGTTCTACGCGGGCAACCCGCGGTCGCGTGGGCCGAAGCCCAGCAGGAAACAAACGGGATGTATCGCGCGACCTGTCGATCGCGCTGGCGCAAGTTGCCCGTGCTGATCGCGCCGAGGCGAACGCCGCGCTGAAAGTGTTGATCGATGCCCATGGAGATGAAGCTCCCTTTCGTATCGCGGGCGTTTTTGCCTACCGCAAGGAGCCGGACAAGGTGTTCGAATGGCTCGACCGTGCCTACGCCCAGCATGATCCCTGGCTGATCTCGCTCCTCGCTGATCCCTTGTTGCGGGCTTACAACGCCGACCCGCGTTTCGCCGCACTGTGCGAACGGATCGGACTGCCGGTCCCGCAGTAAGACGGGCAATCTCGTACCTGAAAGCCGGGCAACTTCGTCAGGTTTCCTGCGAAATTGGGTCGTCTTGCTCGAACGGTGTAAGCTGGCGGTCGCCGGGCCAGGACGTTCAGCTCAGCGCCTTCCC
>JACCZX010000379.1 GCA_013695705.1 Burkholderiaceae bacterium
CCCTGGGAGTTCGCCGCGAGCTCCACCAGGAGCAGAAGGAGTGACCGGCCAGACCGCTCGGCTCGCTTGCACTCGATAGTCATGAAATGACGGAAGGCTTCCTCGTTGTACGCTTCGTAGGCACCGATCGGCCCGCGATCCATCGACATGGCTGAGAGGGGCGGCTCGAGATCCTGTGACATCGTCGGAGGCGGCTCCACTCTAGATTTTCTATGTAGGGTTAACGATGCCAATTTGTGCAAAGGAATCGCCACCCGTTCGCCCTTGCATGACCGGGCGCTTGAATGCTGAAACTGCTTGAGCCGTTGAGACTTAGGCAATCTCTGCAAGCGCCTTACGAAGAAGGAATACCCCGGTTTTTGCAGGGCAGTCGCCCCACACGAGATGAAAAGTCGCCGACACGATGGATAACCCTCTCAGGCCGCCGCCGCAGCCGAAAAGGAATGTTGCGGCACTCGTCCCGTCTTGGTCATAACCGTTTCAATCTGCAGCTTCGCCCTGTCAGTCACAGACCGCTGCCCGGGGCGAACGTTCAGCGGGGCCAGCGCCCCGACCACGATTGGTTACAGGGGAACCTTGGCTTCAAGAGCAAGAGACCCTCCGACCGCCTGCAACTCACAATTCTCCACAAGTCGCTGAAACTACAATGTTTACTGCAAGGCCAAGCAGGTTTAGCCGACGAGCTATGCGAGAAGTCGGCTCAAGGGACGACTTTAGCCGTCGGTTGCTGCGCCTTTTTGCGCGTGCGGAGGGGAAGAAGACGGAATCAGCTCCGAGGAGGACGGGACTTATCGCCTGGCGGTAATCGATCCAGCCTGCTGGGCGGAGGCAGGATCATGGCGCAAGCAGTTAGCTCACGGAGCCGGCGCCGTAATACTGGTGGTAATAACCGCTCGCGGCGTTGGTGCCGTCTTCGATGCGATTCAACACGGTTCCCACGATGTGTTCGCGACCGATGTCCGCCACGGCTCGCTCGACGAGTGCGAAAGGTGTTGAGCCCGCCGCGATCACGAAGATCACGCCCTGCGTCAGTCGCGCTAGCAGATGCGCATCTGGCATGATCCCGACTGGTGGAGTGTCGACCAGAACCCAGTCGAACTCCGAAGCCGCTTCCTCGAGCAGAACGCGCATGCGATCGGAGGTCAATCCGGCCATTGGATTGGCGTCTGGTCGCCCAGCCGGAAGCACCCACAGATTGGATGAGACCTGGACGAGTGGCAGCCCACCCGAGTTTGCCTCGAGCCCGTCGCTGAGACCAAGCACATTCGGCACGCCGAGGAGTTCGTGGACAGTTGGCCGGCGGAGATCGGCGTCGATCAGCAGGACCCGGCGCTGATAAGACTCACTGAGCGTCAACGCTAGATTCGTGACCGTCAGGGTCTTCCCCTCGCGCGGAACCGTACTCGTCACCATCAGGGTGTTCGTCCCGTGCTCGGTCTGCAGTCCGTGGAGCGTGGCGGCCAGGCGGCGGTACTGCTCCACTGCTATAGGGTCGGGATCGTGGAGGATCAGCTTGCCATCCACCGCCTTGGCGAATGGCGCAACCGGCCCGGCAACGCCCTCCCGTGTCGCTGTCACCGATCGCGTAAACACCGCGGTGGGCGTGTGGCGCGGGCCTGGTCCCTCGCGGCCTTCGCGCGGATAGTGCGTCAGCGAAATTGTCTCGTCTGGCGGGAAGACGGGAGTCTCTCGCAGCGCGGCGGTTCCGTGCGCCGTTCTGCCGGCGGATGCCCGTTTCAATGCCTCTTCAATGCGGCTCATGCAATTCCTGCTTAACCTTGTGACAACTCAGCGCCCGGCGGAGCCGAACCAGCCAGCACGACGTGGTTGATCCTCCTCGTCAATCGCCCGCGGCGATGACGACGGAATGGCTGGAGCCACATAGGCCACTCCGTGCTCCGGGGAAGACGTGGTTGTTTCATCCGACGGCGTGAGCAGGATGTTGGCCGATTCCTCGGTCCTGTGCAGATCGAAGTCCCGGGACACTTCCGCCACGATCGCACGATCGACAGGCTGACGGCCCAGCGCCATCCCGCTGACGAGCGCGTTGTCACATATGACGCTGATGGTCCTTGGGATGCCGCGCGAATACTCGTGGACGAGCCTAACAGCCTCACGCGTGAACAGCCGTGAGGCATCTCCGCCCGCCGTTCTGATGCGGGTGGCGATATAGGAGGCGGTCTCCGACAGGTCAAAAGTTGTCAGGTCGCAGCGCAACGCGACCCGCTGCTTCAACTGCCGCAACGCGGGGTCGTTCAATCGGTCCGCGAGCTCAGGCTGACCGGCCAGCACCAATGGCAGGAGCTTTTCGGTGGTCGTCTCGATGTTGGCGAGCAGCCGCACTTCCTCGAGCAGCTCCACGGTGAGACTTTGGGCTTCATCCACGATCAACGCGGTTATCACCCCCGCGGCGCGGCGCTCGCGAAGCGTACCTTCAAGTTCGGCGAGCAGTGCAGCTTTCGATTCCGAGGCGCGCGGGCTCAGGTCGAAGCGGCGTGCGAGCGTCTCGACGAACTCGGCACGGGTCAACGCCGGGTTGTTCAGGTAGACGCATCGCACCTCCCGGCAGCGATCTGATTCCAGGGCCGTCCGCAGCAGCGTCGTTTTTCCTGTACCCGCTTCACCAATCAAGAGAGTCACGGGTTTGGCGGAGGACAGGCCGTACTCGAGGTTGCTCAGCGCCTCACTGTGGCGGCGCGACAGAAACAAGAACTTCGGGTTTGGCGTCAACTCGAAGGGAAGGTCCCGCAGGCCGTAGTAGTCTTGATACATCGCAGAGCTCGGAAGTCCCCTACGCCTGAAGCACCCGATGACGTTTCTGTGGCGAGTCGGTCTGCTTCGACACCATGAGCGGCACCAGGGCCAGCACGGGCAGCGACAGCAGCCGGGTTACGTCCGCTTCGGTTCTCAAACTCGAATCGCGGTACTCCAGCAGACCCACGAACAGCAGGCCGAGCAGGAGGCCGCCCCCGGAGCCGCCGAGGACGACCAGCATGCGCGTTTTCGCGTTCACAGGCCTCTCAGGCAGGGACGGAGGATCGAGCACCTTGAATTGCTCACCGATCTGGCGCTGCTCGAGGTCCCTCGCGAGCCTCGAGTCCTCCAGCTTACCGAGCAGGTCGGTGTAGGTCGCCTGCAAAGTGCTGTAATCCCGAGTCAGCTCGACGAGTTCCGACTCCCGCGACGGCACGGCGTCAACCTTGGCCTGGTATTCTGCAAGCACCTGGCGAAGTCGCGCCTGCTCTGACTGGCCGGTGGCTATCTGCCGATCGATGACATCAATCTCGGCCTGATAATCGTTCGTCCGCTTCTGTCTTGCGACTTTGGTCGGCGAGAGAAGCTTGGCGGGGGTCGGCGGGCGCTGTTGCGCGTCCTCGGTGACCTTCGTCTGCAGGCCCTGGATCGTACGTTCCAGGCTCCGGATGTCCGGATGGTCCGGCGTGTACCGCAGGCGCGCACGCTCCAGCGCAGCCTCGGCGGCTTCCAGGCGCTGCGCACTTGACAGCTGCGGGACTCCTGGCGTCGCGCCTCCCGTGAGTTCTCCAGCAGCCCCCGCGGCAGGCAACATCTGCACGTCAGCCAGCTGCCGCTCGATCAGCAGACGACGCTCGCGCGCGCGATTGATCGAGTCGCCAACCGACTGCAGTTGGAGCTGACTATTCTGAATCGACTGGATGTTCGTCTCGAGCTGGGACGGCAGTTGGCCCGAATACCGGCGTCGATAGTCCTCAAGCTTTTTTTCGTGATCGAGCAAACGGCGTTTGGCATCCTCGAGGGCGGATTCCAGAAACTCGTTGGTGCTCGCAGAGAGCGCGCCACGGGCCCGGCGGTTCTCGTCGATGAACCACGAGGCGAGCCGTTCAATAACCTTCTGGGCCAGTGGCGCGTCGGAGCTCACGTAGCTGACGCGAAAGGAGTCCTGCGCCTGCCCTTCGAGCTTGACCACAATGTTCAGCCGCATCTGCTGCACGGCGTCTTCCATCACTCCGCGAGCGCGTACGTCCGGATACAGATTGAACTCGGTGATGATCCGCTCGAGACGAGACCGGCTCTGGATTTCCTCACTGATGGAGAGCACTCGATCCTCGAGCCGGGTCGCATCGGTGGGCTTGACATAGTCGCCCGTTATCCGCTGCGGCACGACCATGATCAGCGTTTCGGATCGGTACAACTGGGGCACACCGCGCGCCACCAGGACTGACGCGCCGACGCCGACGGCAAAAGGGACCAGGATCAGCCACTTCCGTTTGAGCGCTATCCGCAGAAGGTCGTCGGGCGTGTACTTCTTGCCTGGGAGCACAGTTCACCTTCGAAAAGCGGGGGCCCAGAGCGTCACGCCGGCCCTGATACCATTGCGCTCGAGCCGTGGCGCCAACCCCGGCGCTACGAGTGCGTTCCCGCCGAAATCATAGAAGTAATAGAGGTATTCGAGGT
>JACCZX010000380.1 GCA_013695705.1 Burkholderiaceae bacterium
GTGGAAATGATGCCCGGCAACGCCAGTGCGGCAGCAAGAATGGAACTATTGGATTTTTTCATCGCCTACTTGATCCCCGCTGCAACAATGAAGCCGCCGCAGCATCCCGCATTTATCTGTTTTTATCCTCATGAAATTGTCCGGCTTTGCCGGCGATTTCATGCTCATCAATCGAACAAAAGTAGGCTTGCACTTTTGTTCGAATCAGTTGCACCCGCACCCACCACCACCAACTGACAAGCCGCCGGTAGCGCCTTCCTTGCTGTGATACGTGTGCTCGGCAAAGCGCGTCTGCAGGGGATCGGGGTCGAACGCCATGTCCTCCTTGGCGAGGTTGCCCTTTTGCCACGGCTGCACCGTGCCACATCCGATCAGACCGACGCTCAGTGCGAGCGCGGCAGCAAGCTTGAAGCAGAGTGCAACAGACCTATCCATAGCCATCCCTTATTTGCGCGCTGCGGTCAGCGCGGCTTGAATTTCGCGCTCGAGTTCTTCGCGATTTCCGTCCTTGAATCCGATGTGAATCGCACGCACTTTGCCGTCGGCGCCAATCAGAAACGACGTCGGCATGCCCTTTGGCTGATAGACCTCGGCGACTTTGCCGGTAGTGTCATAGGCAACGGGGAACTTGGCGGGCGTGCCGACCAGAAACTTTTCGGCATCCTCGCGCTTTTGGTCGACATTGATGCCGACCACGTTAAAGCCGCGCGCGCCATATTTGGCCTGCATCTCGTTCATCCACGGAAACGATTGCTTGCACGGCGCGCACCAGGAGGCCCAGAAGTCGACGTAAACGACCTGGCCCTTCATGTCGGCCAGCCGCACCTGCTTCGGTACGCCAACCAGATCAAACGCGGGCGCACGGCTGCCGACTTCCTGCGCGTTGGCGATACCGCTCGACGCGGCAATTGCTGAAACAACAAGCGATGCTACAAAACTACGAGAGATCATTTCGATGCCCTTCCGAGGAGTCACCGAATGTTAGCGGCTAAGCCTCGCAAGCCGGCATCGCGGATTGCGGCTAATCCACCAGGGAATTCTTTCGTTTGGCGGTAAACGTCTTCCGAAACTTCGCAACCTTTGGCGACACCACAAACATGCAATAACCGGCAGCGGGGTTGTGGCGGTAGTACTCCTGGTGATACTTCTCGGCCCGGTGATACTCGGGCGCCGGCAACACCTGGGTCACGATCGGCTTGTTCCACTGCGTTTGCGCTTCGCGTATCACGTCCTGCGCGACCTGGCGCTGATCATCCGAATGAAAAAAGATGACCGACCGGTACTGCGTGCCTGAATCGTTACCTTGACGGTTCAGTGTCGTCGGATCATGAATCACGAAAAAAATTTCCAGCACCTCACGATACGAAATCTGCTGTGGATCAAATTCGAGCCGCACGATCTCGGCATGGCCCGTGGTGCCGTCGCACACGGCAGCGTACGTTGGCTTCGGCTCGTGCCCGCCCGCGTAACCAGACTCGACGTCGACCACGCCCTGTACTTCCTCATATACCGCTTCCAGGCACCAAAAACAGCCGCCGCCCAGCGTGGCAAATTGATGCCCCGGACGCGGCTCAGAAGCCAACGGATGTTCAATCGACATGGCGAAATCTCCGAATTTGTGGGTGAGCTTGGTCGGAATTTGCTTCGCAAACTTACGCTGGAGCGCAGCAGAATCGATGCCCGTTGCGCGTCACCGCTTCAACCCACCGCGTGCTCAAAGCACCGTGGGCGCATCCGATAGCTGATTTGGATTGACCGCATCATCGGCGAGGCGAAATTTTTCGGCGAGCAGCGCGCTGACAGCGCGCACGGCAGCGATGCTGCCGGCTTCAAATTCACCGGCTGCGAACCGCTCGCGCATCATCGTCGTGACCTCGTTCCAGCGCGCGGTGGAAACGTGCCGCGCGATGCCACGATCGGCCACGACTTCGATGCGATGATCTGCCAGCTCGACGTAAATCAGCACGCCGTTGTTGTCTTCGGTATCCCACACGCGCAGCTTGGCGAACACCATTTCTGCGCGCTCGCGCGCCGGCGCATCACGCCGCAGATAGCTCCACGGCAACGCGGCCTCGACCGCAAATCGAATCTCGCCCGAGTGCGTTCGCTCGCCTTCTGCGATGGCGTCCTGGATCCGCTGCAGGGCCGCGCGCGGGAACGTGCGGTCGACCGACTGCGGAGTCTTAAGCGAATGGCGCATCAAGCGCTGTAGCTTGTTCATCACCAGCTGCTGCCGCCGCCCCCGCCCGAGAAGTCACCGCCACCGCCCGAGCTCCAGCCGCCCCCACCACCACCACTCCATCCACCGCCGCCTCCCGACCAACCGCCGGGAAGAAAGATCGGACCGCCGCGGCCCCCCAGCGCTCTGCCACCACGGCCGCCGCCGAAGCCGCCGAAGGCCGAAAACAGGAACACGGCGATTGCCGCAATGCCGCCGAGCAACAGCGAGGACAAAATAAATCCCGCGACCGCACCCGCACCGACGCCGCCCAGCGCAGCCCCCGGTACTCCCATGCGCCGCCGCAATAAGGCGCTGAGGAACGCGCCGCCCAAAATGATGGGAATCATCATCGACATCACGCTCTCGCCTGCGCTGACCCGATCGCGCGGAATGCCGGCCGGCGTCGGCAGTCCTTCTCCTTCGATACGTCTGATGACTGAGTCGACGCCGGCGCTAACGCCCGCGGCGTAGTCGCCCTTCGCAAATTGCGGCCCCATTTGTTCACGTGTAATACGCGCCGCAATGATGTCGGGCAGCGCTCCCTCGAGTGCGCGCGCAACACTGATCCAGGCACGGCGATCCTTGACGGCCACCACGATCAACACGCCGTCGCCGACACCCGCGCGACCAATCTTCCAGGCGCCGCCGACTCGATTGGCGAAATCCGCAATCGGCTCGGGCTGAGTGCTGGGCACCATGATCACCGCAATCTGCGCACCGCGTTCCTTTTCAAACGCTGCGAGCTTTGACTCGAGTTGCGCACGCGCGTCGGCATTCAAAACGCCCGCGGTGTCGGTAACGCGCGCCAGCGGTGGCACTGCCAGCGTGCCGTCGGGCAGCGTTGGTGCCGGCGTAACCGGCTTGCTGACCTCGGGCGCCGCCGGGGTTGCCGGCGACGACAAATCCGAGGGCGCTAATCCCTTTGGCAGCTCCTGCGGTGTTTGCGCCGTCGCTGCAGACCACGCGATTGCCACGCAAAAAAATGAGGCAACCGCGCTCGCCGAGCGCGAACCGAAACGCATGCGGTGTGCTATTTCTTGGTTCCGAAGTTCACCGTCGGCGGCCGGCTAATCGCGCCTTCGTCGGCTACGGAAAACTGCGGCTTGGGCGAAGCGCCGGTCAATATCTTGCCCAGGAAATTTTGCAGCAGCGCGATCGTCGTGTTGTACTGCGCGACGGCGTCGATGTAGCGCTTGCGGGCGATGCCGATGCGGTTTTCGGTCCCTTCAAGCGTCGCGCGCAGCTCCTGGAATGCGACGTTGGCTTTAAGGTTGGGGTAGTTCTCGACCGTCACCAGCAAACGCGACAGCGCCGAGGTCAACTGCCCCTGCGCTTGAGTGAACTGCGCAAACGCCTGCGGGTTGTTGACCAGATCGGGTGTCGCTTGAATCGATGTCGCGCGCGCCCTGGCTTCGATCACGTTTTGCAAAGTCGTCTGCTCGAAGTTCGCCTCGCCCTTGACGGTTTCGACAATGTTCGGAATCAGATCGGCGCGCCGTTGATATTGGTTGAGCACCTCGGACCACGAAGCAGTCACCGTCTGTTCCTGCGTAACGATGGTGTTGTAGCCGCAACCGGTTAAGACGCTGACGATCGCTATTGCGATCAACGCCCGCAGTGTCCGCATGTTCTCTCCGCCTTGATTTTGGTTTACGCAGCCGCATTGTGCCTTGCTTGCTGCGCGGCGCTGCGCCGCCGGTTGAACCCGTAAACTGCCGCGATGCAGGCGCGTGCACGCAATGACTATCGCCACGCACTCGCGCAGTTCGCGACCGGCGTGACGGTTATCACGACACGCACCACCGACGGTGTACCGACCGGGCTCACGGTCAATTCGTTCAATTCGGTATCGCTGCAGCCACCGCTGGTCCTGTGGAGCTTGTCTTTAAAAGCCGGCGCGCTGGCGGCGTTTCGTGATTGTGCGAAATACGCAATCAACATGCTTGCGTCACATCAGCTTGACGTCGCAAAACGTTTCGCAACGCGCGGCGTCGACCGTTTTGTGGGTACTCAATGGCACTCGGGACCACACGATCTTCCGCTCATCAACGGC
>JACCZX010000097.1 GCA_013695705.1 Burkholderiaceae bacterium
CCACGACCGAAGCCGAGCCGTCGGGCCATTTCGAAACGACGCTCGATCGCAGAGTGGGATCATCGGGCGAGTCAAGATTTTGCCCGGCCGCCACCAAACCCTGCAGCGGATAAACCGCGGCCGTGTAGGGCCCTGACCCGCTTTGCGCCGGGTGCAAGGTCAAGGTGGGCAGCCCATTGAACGACGGTCCTGCTCCAGGGGCCGGTGACGGCGCCGGAGCGGGCGGGGGCGCTGCGTTGCTCGGCGCCGCGCCACCGCCGTCGCCGCCACCGCATCCTGCCAGCGTTGCGGCCAATGCGACCGAAGTGTTTTTCAAAAACTGACGTCGCTGCATTTTGAAGATTCCGCTGGTTCGTGCTGGTGGGTTTCAAATCATCGCTCGCCTTCGATAGCGAGCGGCGTGGCAAGGCCACGCGAGGCGTTTAGGGCGATGAGTACGTGAAAACGACGCCACCGACATTACCGACCGTAGCGCTCCCCACCGACAGGATTCCGGCGGATGTCAGCGTCATTCCCGTGGCCAGCTTTGCACCGGCGGGGCTGACCCCAAATGCACCGCCGCGCGTGACGCCCGCTGGTAGCGTATTGGCCAGATTGAAGGTCGCACCGCTGCCGACTGCAAACGAGGGAGGATTGACCACCCACGCTGACGAGGCGGGAGCGGGAGCGGGAGCGGGAGCGTCAGCAACTGCAGGGGCTTCTTGCTCGCTGACCTCACAACCGAGGAGCAAAAGTGCACCTGCTCCCAACCCAAACCCCAAAACCGTACGGCGACCCACCTGTTTCATCGAAACTCCACTTTCAACGAGGGTATTTTCTTTCACGACTGCCGACCCCGTTGGGATGCGCCAGCTTCGCGTTCCTGTACCCATTGAACGGCGTTGAGAGCAAAGGATCAATTCCCGCATTCGACCTAATGCATTACGTGATGCGGATGAGGATCGTGCAGCCGTTGCTTACTCTGATCTCCGCGTCAGGCAACGACCCTCAATCGAAATCAAGCGCTTTCGGCACGAGAGTGGGCGTCCTTAGTCCCGTGTTCACGCGACTCATGGCTCGCTTCGCGATGGGTACGTTCCCACTGGTCGAGTCGAACCACGTCATCGAACGATTCGCGCTGGCGCAAGATCGTGGCCCGCCCGTCGTCAACCATAACGACCGCCGGACGCGGATGCGAAAAGTTCATTTGATTGGGGATGAAATAGGCGCCGGCATCCATGATTGCCACCAAATCGCCTTCTTTGACCTTGCGAAAAACTTTTGAGCGAAAGTGAAGATCGCCCGGATGACATAGCGGGCCGTAGAAGTTGTAGGAACAGTCGCGCGCGTCGGCGGCACCCGTCACTGCAAGCAGCTCATGCACTTCGTAGCCGAGCGGCATCGCAATGTTTTTGCCGCCATCCAGGATCACGTTGCTCACGCCTGATCGATCTTCTTTGATCGCCAGCACGCGCAACACCAGGCATTGCGCGCTGCTGGTAATCGCCCTGCCCGGTTCGAAGATCACGATCGGCGATGTGTTCGCGCTTGCCGGATAGTATTTCAGCACCAGGTCGACGATCCCGCGTGCGTACTCTTCAGGTTGCGCTGCCGCTTGCACGTCGACCGGGCCTGGAGGACGCCCATTCAGCGTCAGTCGAGTGTCCCATTCGGTGAATGGGCGCACGGTGGACACGCCGAAGCCGCCGCCGAGGTCTAATTGCGTGATATGCACGCCGAGCTCCGAGCGCACGGCCTGCGCAAACTCGAGCGTCTCGCGTACCGCTTGCAGGTAAATCGAGACGTCCCGGATGCCGGTGCCCAGATGAAAGTGCAGTCCTACTGGCAGCAGCTGTGCATGGCGGCGCATGCGGCGAAAGGCCTCCATCGCGTGGCCGGCGGCGATGCTGAGGCCGAACTGCGAGGACCATCCGACCGACGTGATAACTCGGACACCGACGTTCTGCGTGCGGCGCGCGGCGAGCGCGGCCCGCGCGATCTCGTCGACCTCGGCGAGTCCGTCGACGTTGATCATGCTGATACCGCGATTCACGGCGAGCTCGATTGCATCGCGCGTCTTGCCCGGGCCATTGAAAATGATGCGCTCCGGTGACACGCCCAGCTCAAGCGCAAGCCACAGTTCAAAGTGAGAGATGACTTCGGCCAGCGCGCCCGCGTCGTGCAGAACCTTTATCACGCCAGGCAACGGATTGGTCTTGTACGAATAACCAATCGCGGTCTTCGGATACAACTTTTTGAAGCTGCTTTCGAAGCGCACGTAATCGGCGAGCAAGCGCGCATGACTGACCACATGCAACGGCGTACCGAATTCGGTCGCAAGCGCAGCGATATCGAACCCATCGATGACCAGGTGTCCGGCGGCGTTAACCGAAGCGCCCCAGGCGGCCGGCGCTATCCCGTTGTTCTGCTGCAATCGACTTCGCTCACGTTCGTTGCGCGCATGCACGGAACGGATCAGCATTTTTTTTACCACGCCCTTTGTCGCACTAAGCATGTGCTGTCCCACCCGATAGTTCGTCGAACAACTTTGCCAGATGGCCGGCTCCGGCCGCACGCGAATGCTCTTTGATCAGGCTCTCCTCGGGAATGAACGCATGATTGCGCCGAAGATCATTGATGAATCTTCCAAGCGTATCGGCAATCGCTGAAGCGGAATCCATGTTGGCGACATACGGCACTTGCCACTGACGCGCAATCAGGTCGTGGGTATCTCCCGTCGCGGCGAGCAAACCGATGATCGGACGCCGGCAAGCCAGGTACTCGTAAGCCTTGGCCGGGATTTGCCGGTTGCACTGGGCACCCTGAAACAACACAAGCCCGTCGGCGCGACGCATCTCTTCGATCGCGTCGGTGTGTGAGACACGTCCTTCAACGGACACGATGTCGCCAATGTCGAGCGCCGCAATCTGCTGACGGTATCGCTCGTCGTGACCGGTCGCGCGCAGCACGACCCGCAGCGCGTTTCCCGGGATATCGCCGCGGCTGCGCATTTGTGCGATCGCGTCGAAAAATGCTGTCGGATCGCGATCGGGTATTTCCATAAGGCCGCTGTGCACCAGCACGATCGGCGCTGTGGACGCGCGCTCACCGCGCGACGGAGGCACGTCGAGTGAATCGTCGATGCCGTTCGCGATGATCCGGAAGCGAGTAGCAGGCAGCTGCGGATAACGCTCAAGGTACAGGCGGCGCGCGCCCGGAGTCGTGACCACGACGGCCG
>JACCZX010000396.1 GCA_013695705.1 Burkholderiaceae bacterium
CCGGGGAAAATATTCGGCGCAAGCCCCTGCCTGGAGGGGGACTGCGCCACCTCGATGTCCTCGGGGCGAATTCCGAGCACCACCGGCTTGCCCAGGAATTCTTTCAACGCGGGGCGCTTCGAAAGCGGAATGCGGGCGATGATCGTCCCCCCTTCCCGCTCCGAAAAGAGCAGCGAATCCCGCTCCTGTTTGAGAGTGCCATGGATGAGATTCATCGATGGGCTGCCCAGGAAGCCGGCGACGGACAGGTTCGCTGGACTGTTGTAGAGCGCCAGCGGCATATCGTCCTGCTGCACCACACCATTGCTCAACACAATAAGCCGTTGGCCCATCATCATCGCTTCCGCCGGGTCACGCGTGACGTAAATCATGGTGGTCTCAAGCCGCTGGTGCAGCCTCACGATTTCCGTCCGCATCCGGGCCCTCGTTGCGGTTTCGAGATTCAGGAGCGGCTCATCGAACAGGAAAACCTTCGGCTGGTGGGCAATCGCCCGGGCCAGAGCTGCGCGCTGCCGCTGCTCTGCGGAAAGCCCATTTGGTTTGTGCTCAAGTGGCGCTGAGAGGCCCAGGAGCGCAGCCGCGTCCATTACACGCTTCTTGATCTCGGTCGTCGAAAAATTCCGCCGCTTCAATCCGAAGGCCATGTTTTCATAGATGGACATGTCCGGGTAGAGCGCGTCGTTCTGGAACAACATGGCGACGTTCCGATCTTTTGGCGGAACGTCGTTCACGCGGTGGTCACCGATGAAGACATCGCCTCGTGCAATTTTCTCGAGGCCGGCGACCATCCGCAACAGCGTCGAATTTCCGCATCCCGATGGTCCCGCCAGCACGACGCACTCCCGGTCTTGAATGTCGAGGCTGATATCGTCCACCGGCGCCACCTCTATACCTCTTTCGCCTGGGTAGGCCTTGGAGACGTTCTTGATGGAAACTTTGGCCATGAAGTAGCGAATGCGCTCCGAACCCTGTGGCAGAGCGGGTGAAACTACGACTCTGCCCGGAAGAGGGTCAACGTGCTTTCCGTTCTCCGACGTGCTCGCTCCTTGAGTGTGTCTTGGCTTAGACAAACGGTAGAGGCACAATCTCAAGGCCAGCAGCCATGCCCGAATTCGCGTTTTCCACCATGCGCGCATCGAGCCGAGTTCCGATGGTCTGGAAACCGCGCTTCAGAAAGCCAAGTGCGATCTGTTTTCCCACCCGCGGAGACACTGTGGTGCTCGTGATCCAGCCGACCTCCTTCGCTTCCGGCGCCGCCGTGAAGAGCCTCATCCCGGCCACGAGCGGTGCATCGCAGACCGGCACAAGTCCGCACAATCGTTTGTTTGTCTGCCCGGACATCTTGATGCGCGAAATCACTTCCTGGCCGATGTAGCACCCCTTCGAGTAATCGATCGCGCTGCTCTCCAGATTCGCCTCTGTTGGGATGATCTCGTCGGTCAGCTCAAGTCCCCACCGTGGAATTCCGCGCTCGATCCGGAACGTTTCCGCGGTTTGCTCGTCAGGGACGGGCATCTGCGTTGCCAGTGCCTGCAGCGCTGCATCGTGCTCGCCGCGCTTCAACCAAACATCTTTGCCTGCGCGGCCGAAACGCTCGCTCGTCGTCAACTTCGCTGCCGGAAAGGAACGCCAAGCTTCGCCGCCGATGATATGAAACAAGGCGAACTCGTCCGTCACGTCCTCGATCTGCACATCATCGGCAATGACGTAACGCTCGACCCTAACCGCGAGCCGCTCGCGTTGCTCGGCATCCGTATCGATCAGAAAAGATGCACCGTCGGCCACGACGAAGATGTCGGCGTTGATCTTTCCTTTGGCCGTCAAAACGCACGCGTGGATCGCCGCCCAATCGGAAGCTTTCCGCAGATCGTTGCTGATCTGCCCATTTAAAAAACGGAGCCGATCTTCGCCCGCGATTCGGAACTTCGCGCGCGGCGTTAAATCGAACGCCATCCCCTGCTCTGGCCTGCTTTCGGGCGTCATGCGTGGCGCGCCGCTGCCGTCTTTAATAGTCGCCGGCCTTGCTTAAGATCCGGCTAAAAAATCCGCGACGTTCTCTCTCCGTGTCGGGATCGCTCTGGACCGCCGCCACCTTCGTGGGGGTCGCACTTTCCGTGGAAGCGTGGGCTTGTCCGTTTTGTTGTTCGTTCCGAATCTCAGCCGGTGGTGGATTGCTTTCGGTGCGCGCCACCGGGCCTGAAACCTCCTCGCGAATGACCGGCTCAGCCCGCTCGTCGTTCGCTCTGTCTCGCTGTTCAACCCCGTCGGCCAAATCATTCGGCGCTTTCGCGTTCGGTCGCTCATCCAATCCGCTTAACGTCGCCTGCTCTTCTTGTCCTCCCGAGCTCCCAGCCTTTCCCGGCGCTCCATCAGGGAAGAACCCACGCATCACCGATGAGTAATCGTCGTCGCCATGCCCCTGCCCGGCGTCATGTTCAAGAGCGTCGCGGGCCACCTCCGTAGCGCCGAGCGTCAGGCCGTAGGAACGACCCAGGCGCGACGCGATCTGCATATCTTTCAACATGTGCTTCACCGAAAAGTGGGGCTCAAAATCACCTTCGAGCATCTTCGGCAGTTTCATCGTGAGCGTCCCGGAATTACTGCCGTTACTTTTCATCGCTTCCGCAAATTTCTCGAGCGGCAGACC
>JACCZX010000225.1 GCA_013695705.1 Burkholderiaceae bacterium
AGGTACCGCATAGCCGAGGCTCATCAATCGCACCGCACTGCGCACCAACACACCAGGCGCGCCGCGAGTCGTCGATCGTGCTGTGTATGCCAACGACACCACTGCGACCAAAGCGACCATTGCCGCAGCAGCGCCGATCACAAGCGTGTTCGCCAGCCACTGCGCGTAGCGCACCCAATCAACGGTTTGCCAGGCCGGAAGCAGCAGACGCAGCAGCAGCAGCACCGGCACGATGAAGCCAAGCGCGACCGGCACCAGGCACACCGCAAACACTGCCGCGCTGCGCTTTGCCTTCAACACCACGCGCGGCGCCGGCCGCTGGCTCGCGGTGGGAGTGAAAAACCGCGCCCTCCCGCGCGCCCGGTGCTCGATGGTGAACAACGCGAGTACCAGCACAAGCAGCACCGCTGCCAACTGGCTCGCGGCAACGCGATCACCGAGCGAAAACCAGGCGCGATAAATCGACGTCGTGAAGGTTTGCAAATTGAAGTACGACGCCGCGCCAAAATCGGCGATCGTTTCCATCAGAGCGAGCAGTGCACCGGCGGCAATTGCCGGGCGCGCCAGTGGCAAGTTCACCCTCCACCACGTCTGCCACGCGGTTTGACCAAGGCTGCGCGCTGCCTCCATCATGGCCGCCGTACGCGCGAGGAATGCGGTACGCGCAAGCAGATAAACGTAGGGATACAGAACCACGATGAAGACAAATGCCGCACCCGCGAGCGAGCGAATTTCCGGAAACCAGTAATCGCCATGCTGCCAATCGAAGGCTTCGCGCAGTGAGCTTTGCAGTGGGCCGGCGAACTGCAGGAAATCCGTATACGCATACGCGACGATGTAAGCCGGCATCGAAAGTGGCAGTAGCAGCGCCCATTCGAAAGTTCGCCGGCCGGCGAACTCGCAGGTCGCCACCAGCCACGCTGTACCAGCACCGAGAATAATCACGCCGACCACGACCGCGGTGCCGAGTAAAGCTGTCTCCATTAACGCGGTCGGAATGACCGTTGCGATCAGATGCTGCAACGTATCGGCCGATTCACTGGCCTGCCAGAAGCTGGCGAACACGCTCAACACCGGCAATGACACGAAGGCGCCGCATACGATCGCGAGCGCGAGAGCGCGACCCAGGCCGTCTTCCACGCGGAACATCCCGAAACGATGCCGTGCAAGCTTTGCGCTCACGCCGTCCCCTTTGTTGCACAACGCCCGATGCATGCGCGTGCCCGCACTTATTTGCTGCCGGGTTCGTGCGATTTGATTATTACATCTGACTTAGACTGCCTTAATGCAGAGTGCCACCCGTCCGATACTGCTGATCAAACGCTTGCGGGTCGTCTATAAGGGCGGCACTACGCCGATCATCGACGGCGCATCGCTGGCTTTGAATTGCGGCGAGATCGGTTGCGTGGTCGGTCGCTCGGGCGGCGGCAAGACGACGCTACTACGTGCAATCGCGGGCTTCATTGCGGTCGAAGCTGGCACTATCGAGATTGCCGGGGCGGTGGTGTCGGGTCCACGCTTTACCGTCGCGACCGAAAAGCGCGGCATCGGTCTGGTGTTTCAGGACTACGCACTATTTCCGCATCTGCGCGTGGACGGCAACATCGGATTTGGGCTGCGACACCTCGGACCTGCCGAGCGCCATGCACGCGTGCGCGAGATGGTGGAGCTGGTCGGTCTCGGCACCCAGACGCGCAACTACCCGCACGAGCTTTCTGGTGGACAGCAACAGCGCGTGGCGCTGGCGCGCGCGCTGGCGCCACGGCCCGCGCTGCTATTAATGGACGAACCATTTTCAAGCCTCGACGTGGAGCTGCGGGCAAGGCTTGGTGCAGAGGTGCGTCAGATTCTGAAAGAGAGCGGCACGACCGCGATTCTTGTGACACACGACCAGCAGGAAGCGTTCGCGATGGCCGACAAGGTTGGCGTCATGCACGATGGCCGTATCGAACAATGGGACCGGCCGTACGAGGTCTATCACCGGCCGGCGACGCGATACGTTGCCGACTTTATCGGTGAAGGTGTGTTCCTGCCCGCAAAAGTACTGACGTCGATGAACGTTGAAATCGAACTCGGCGAGCTGCGCGGTAAGTGGCCTCTCAGCTATATGCCGCCGAACCAGCACGCGGCCGACGAGCCGTCGCACCCTCACGAGACGCGCAATGTCGACGTCCTGCTGCGCCCGGACGACGTCGTACACGACGATGCAAGCCCGCTGAAAGCCGAAGTGGTGCGCAAGGTTTTTCGCGGTGGCGATTTTGTTTACACGCTGCGATTGCAGAGCGGCCGCGAAGTACTCGCCCTGGTGCCCAGTCATCACGACCATGCGATTGGCGAGAAAATCGGCATTCGGCTCGACGCTGACCATGTGATTACCTTTCCGACCGAACCCAAAAGGTAAACGATGTACGTCCCGACACATTTCGCAGAAACGCGGGTCGACGTGCTGCACGACCTGATTCGGAGCCACCCGCTCGGGGCGCTCGTGGTGCTTGCATCGGACGGGCTCAACGCCAATCACATTCCGTTTGAAATCGATCCCGAGCCTGCGCCCTACGGCACGTTGCGCGGACACGTCGCGCGCGCCAACCCGGTTTGGCAAGACTCGGCGAACTCGGATGCGCTGGTGCTGTTTCAGGGACCGCACGCGTACATATCGCCCGCCTGGTACGCGACAAAACAAGAACACGGAAAGGTGGTGCCGACCTGGAACTACGCAGTGGTGCACGCACACGGGCCGTTGCGCGTGATCGATGATCGCGTCTGGCTGCGCGAGTTCGTCGAGACGCTTACACAGCGCTACGAATCACCGCGCATTGCCCCATGGAAGGTCAGTGACGCACCAGCCGACTTCATCGATACATTAGTGGGATCGATCGTCGGAATTGAAATTCCAGTTTTGCGTCTGACCGGCAAATGGAAGGTGAGCCAGAACCGGCCGGAAAAGGATCGCCTGGGTGTGGCGCAGGGATTGTTGGAACAGGAGAACGGTTCGAACCATACGATGGCGCAACTGGTGCGCCAAAAGAATAAGGGCGGTTAAGAAAACTAACCGCCCTGTCGCTGCGACCTTACGACGGCCTGATCGTTAACCGCCGTTGCGACCTTATAACGGCCTGATCGCTAACCGCCGTTGGCAAACGCCTGCTTCAGTCGCTTGCCCGCGTACGCC